>JAQBOS010000042.1 GCA_028287925.1 Mucilaginibacter sp.
GATTCCCAGCTCTTTGCTATGCGGATTTACAGATCGCTTAAGCGCACCCATAACAGAAGTTGTAATGCCTGAAGAATGCCAGTCCATACCCATTACCGCTCCAAGACTTTGAAACCAGAACGGATCGCTTAAACGGGCTAAAACCTCATCTTTGCCATAGTCAAGCACAATGTTTTCTACTACCGCAAGTCCAAGCTTTGCCATCCGTTCGGCAAGCCAAACAGGTACATAGCCATAATGCAAAGGCAGATCTGCACTTCCTGAACGCTTCATGCTAACAAATTTAGTAAAATATCAGCTTAACGACAATTGAAAAGCGCAGTTAAAATGATTATTTTAGAATATACTTGCATTTTTATACTTTCAACTATTACATTTAAATTTAATCCGGGGAAACGAAGTATGTTTAATTTTTTCAAGAAAGCGACTAAAACATTCAGGCCAATTTCAGAATACGCAGAAAACTGGTCGATTCTCACAGAAAAACCCAATCCAACAATAATACGTGTAAATTTGGGCTATAAAGATGCAATAGGCCATCCGGATTATCCTGTTAAGATGGGAATAGCCGTTCCTGTGGACGTTCACGACGATGCTATAATGGATGTCAAAAGTGAGATAGAGGAAATACTAAACGATCTTTTATTAAAAAATGATAATGGAGCTGTTGTAGCGATCATCAATGGATTAGAAGGACAAAAGTTTTTCGAATTTTTGTCGTACACAAAAAAGGAAGGGGTTGACTTTGCCAAAATACATCAAATTTTAAAAGACAAGTTTAAAGATTACGAAATACAAATGTACGCTGAAACCGACATCAAATGGTTAGCCTACAAATCCTTCGCGCACATATAATGATTTGTTGCCGATAATGTCGCCGGCTCGTACTTTAATCCGTACTGACATATTTTGTGCATTATTTCAACGAATCAAATCCATACTTCACATCATTCCAAAATTCATCCAATGCAATTATCCGGGGCTTAAAAAAGGAAATTAATGCGGGCCAGTCGTTTTTATTAAAGATACTAACGCCATCAATCTGCTTATAAATGCGACTGATGGTTTTGCCGGATTCGTCTATTTCATGCAGATCCCATTTCCATTTTTCATCAAGCGTAGCATGCAATATGTTTTTAAACTCCTTAAATTGGTCGAAAAACAACTCCCGGATCCCAGGATCTGAATGCGTAAGCTCAATGGCAATTGAGGCAACTCTTTTATCAGCCTGCATTTTAAAGTAAACATGCTTCAGCCCGGTTTTATAGTTTACCCAGTTTACTCTTAAGCCTTCGGCAGATAGTTGCGGAGAAATATACTGCCCAAAGGTGGTCCAGAATTGCTGTTTTAGCTGCGATGCTTCGTCTTTGCTATACATGAGGTTAGAGAGCCGTGATTAGAGACTAGAGATTAGGGGATTGCTGATTACTTAGTAACATTAAACGGCAAAGTAAGTTTTTCATCCTGCGAGCTGCTGCCTAATATCAATTTGTAATTACCGGGGTATATTCTCCAGCTATGTGAGGCCATATCCCATTTTTGCAGTTCTTTTATGGGGATTTTTATAGTGATGGATTGTTCAGTACCTGTGCTTACCGAAACTCTTTTAAAGCTTTTTAACTCCTTTACCGGCATTCGGTCAATTTGCGGATATTCAATATAAGCTTGTACCACTTCATCGCCATTCATCTTCCCGGTATTTTTAACCTGGATGCTAACGCTGATGGTATCTGTTGATTTGTATTTGCTTTTAAGCTCGCCTTTTACTGAATACGCAAATGAAGTATAGCTTAACCCAAAACCAAATGGATATTGTACAGGGCCCGTATAATAACGATAGGTGCGTCCTTTCATGCTGTAATCTTTATAGTCAGGCACGTTGCTCAATGCTTTATAAAATGTTAAAGGTAAATGCCCGGATGGGGAAACATCGCCAAAAATCAGGTCAGCAAGCGCATTACCACCCTGCTCACCGGGATACCAGGCCAGTATAATAGCATCTGCATAAGGTGCAATGGCATCAATGTCAATATCACTTCCGGCAGTTATAACGGCTATAATAGGTTTGTTTTTTACCGATTTTCTTAGTTCCTTCATAAAGGCTATCTCGCTTGCGGGTAAGCTTAAATTTTTCCTATCGCCGCCGGTTTCTGATAAAAAGGCATCCCCGGCCTCACCTTCTAAAACGGGTGAAAGGCCTATTACGGCTATTGTTGCATCAGTATTGCCTGCTGCCCAGGTTCCGCCAAAATGAGTGGTATCTTTATAATCTGATCCCTGGTCGTATTCAACCCTTGTATCTGGCCCAACAGCCGCGGTAATCCCTTCCACAAAGTTTACAACTTTACTGCTGGTGCCGTGGTAGTTGGCTATCATGGCATCAAGCGAGGCCGTATTTGGTCCGAGGACCATAATACTGGAATAATTGCTCTTTTTCAGTGGTAAAACATTGTTGTTGTTTTTTAACAATACCATACTTTGCTGTGCCGCTTTGCGGGCGAGGGCTGTGTGCGCGCTATTATGAACGCTATCTGCACCATAACTATAATAAGGCGAGGCTGTCGCATCATCATAAAAACCAAGCTTAATTTCGGTACGCAGCAAAGTTGCCAAAGCTTCATTAATATCATTTTCGGTAAGCAGGCCTTTTTGTACAGCTTTAATAGCGTCTTCCTGTAAAACGGTGGAGCAGTCCAAATCAACACCGGCCTTAATAGCCGCCGCTGCGGTTTCTATCGGACCGGGTAACGATTTATGGGTGGAATAAACATCATTCAAAGCACCGCAATCGGTAACCACATGTCCCTTAAATCCCCATTCTTTTCTTAGAATGTCAGTCAACAGCATTTTGTTGATAGAATTTGGCGTACCGTTCACTTTATTATAGGCGCTCATTACGGATTCAACACCGCCATTAACCAAAGCATGAAAAGCGTACAGGTAGGTTTCGCGCAGGTCTTTTTCATCTACTACGGCATCAAAATAATCGCGGGTAGCTTCAGGGCCGCTGTGCACTGCAAAATGTTTGGCTGTGGCTGATGCTT
>JAQBOS010000063.1 GCA_028287925.1 Mucilaginibacter sp.
TAGCATAAATGCTGACCAAAATTCAAAAAGATATGTACACGCAATTGCCTTGGGAAAGGGAAGATAGGCGCGGACTATGGCGCCACTGCTAATCATGCGTAAAAACTTGGTGTAGAAACCCCACCCTACGCTCCCAAGAGAGGGAATCGCTCTGGGCTACGCTTTTTTACAATCTTCCAAACACCTTTGAGGTTGGGCTTAGACTGGGAAATAACTTCATTATATCAACCTTTAGCCAGCCAGTTCAGAAATTGTGCAGCCTTCCCTTTGCTTACAATTACCTTTTCACTGAAAGGGATGTTGAGGTTCAGCGACAGTTTTCTTGAAAAAAAACTGGATACGTCAATGATGGCTTTCCGGCAAACCAGGAACTGCCGGTTTGCCCTGAAAAAGTAATTGCCGCTTAATTTTTCCAGTTCATCCAGGTTTTTATTTGGATAAAAGGTTTTACCCGAAAAGGTCAGGAGGTGGGTAACCTCATTCTCCAGGTAGAACATGGCGATATCCTGCAGCTTTACCGGAATGATCTTATCCTGGTGATATACCAATACTGAAGCAGCCGTTTGCTGTTCCCTGTTAGCCAATAGTTGCATCAGCTCATCGTACTGGGGCGTTTGGTCTGCTGAAAAGATTTTTTTGAGCTGCCTGTATTTTTCAAGGGCGCTATCAAGGGTTTGCCGGGTAAATGGTTTTAATATATAGTCTATTCCGTTGGCTTTGAATGCATCTAAGGCAAACTCGTCATAAGCGGTACAAAAAATAACCGGCACCGAAACAGGGATCTCAACAAAGATCTCGAAACTCAGGCCATCACCCAGCTGAATGTCGCTGAAGATCAGATCAGGGGCCTCTGCCTTTTTGAAATAAGCTATCGCCTGCTTAACAGATCTGAGCTGGACAATGTCTACCGGTTCTTCTATCAATTGCTTAATGTTCAGTTCAAGTTCATCTGCAACAACCCCTTCATCCTCAATTATTACTATATTCATTTTTTAACAATTTAATACTTACTGAAAATGAGTCATGCTCTTCTTTGATAATAATTTCATCCCCCGACCAAAGACGGTATCTTTCTGCCAGGTTGGCCAGGCCATAATTAGTTGATGGGGCCTTCATTTTTTTCTTCTGCAGATTATTGCTGATGATCAACCGCTCATCTTTCTGGCAAATTTGTACCCTCAACGGATCTTCCCGCGTAAAGTCGTTATGTTTAATAGCATTTTCAAGAAGCGGCTGCAATGAAAATGAAGGCAGGTAATAGCTTTTTAATGTTTCTTCCGGTAATGTTATCGTACAGTCCAGCGCTTCACCGAACCTGATCCGCTGCATTTCAAGATAGTCACTTAACAGTATTACTTCATCTTCCAGGGAAGAGATCCTGGATGCATGATGAAAAATGGATGCCCTTAAAAAATTAGCCATATGAACAATATACGTATCCGCTGCATGTGTGTCTTTGTGATAAAGCGCTTTTAAGGTATTAAGCGCATTAAACAAAAAATGCGGCTGGATCTGTTGTTTCAAAAGCAGGTTAGAGGCTTCTGCATTCGCTGTTTTCAGTTTAGAAAGTTCCAGGTCGGCATACAATTTATGTTCATATAACAACACAGAATTGTGCAAAAGCATGATAAGCGTATTGATGACGATACCGGACCCGACAAATGCGAAGAACGAGCCGGCGTCCCAGAATGACCATGCTCTGCCAGATACGTAAGAAAAACAGGGCCTTAAAAGGAGATAGATCAGGACACTGACAGGGTAGGTTAACAGGACACGGTAAGTTGAAAATTTTCCCGACCTGATCGAAAAGTATTTTGCCAACGCCATCATCAAAAAGATATCAGCATGCCCGACCAGCAAAATACCCGATGTTGTAAGCAGCGTAAACGGGATAATGTGACCCGGTGTGCCGCTATTATAGACCACCAGGTAGAAGATAAAACCAATGATTATAGCCTGTAACCAGGTAAGGCGGCTTAATCGTTTTATAGGGAGCTTCTCTTCCATAATAACAAATGTAGGTAATAGATACAATGTTATTAACGATTGTTAACCGAAGCGGGCAAAAGCAGGCCCGAACCGCTCAAACTTGAGTTGAAATGGTACAAGGGCAGTTAAAAATAGTTAAACGGTATGCCCCTCATGAACTCCTATTAAAAATAAATAACTGTGAATAATCCTGCCCGGTAGGCTACCGTGTACCCACAAGCTTTTATGCACCGTGCTACCTATTTGTAGAAATATCAATAAAAAACACAACAGCTCCGTTAGGTGCTGCCCTCAGATAGCAAGTTAAATAGGCCTTGCTGTATAAGGGCAGCCCCTACGAGCAATGTCATTAAGTTAAACTTTTCTGCCCTCTTTTTTGCTTGCAAAAGAGAGGGCGGTCCAGCGTAGCGTCGACCGGGTGAGTCCTCTGCAAACGGCATTAACGCTAATGCATTGGCGCCAATGCACGGCGGTGTAGACTCAACCCGGCATTGCTTCGCTCGCCGACCCTCTCTCCGGCAAGCCGGAAAGAGGGTGAGCTGCAATTATCCTTTAACTTAATAACAAATGGCCCAATCAGCGCCCCACGCTGCATTTTTTTCAAACTATCTATAATAACGTTCGGGTGTTATTTTGCCCGTCTCCCTATGTTTTTAATAGCCCGGCATATTGAATGCTGATACTTTCGCTTCAAAATAAATGTCAAATTAAATTTTACAACTATGAAAAAGACAACTGTATTAAGTATTAACCTGCTAATTGGCCTGCTGTTTATGTTCCTGGCTTCTTCTATACAGGCACAGGAAACACAGGTTAAAGTTACCGGGATCAGATCCCCGAAAGGGAAGATCATTCTTAATGTATTTAAAGACAATGCGAGCTATGATGATGAAAAGCCTTATAAGACATTTACGTTCGACAAAACAGGGATCATTGACGGTATACTCGTGTTGAAATGTAAACTCGAACCCGGGATTTATGGATTCACCATGGTGGATGATGAAAACGGAAACGGTAAGATCGACAAAAATTTAATTAGAATCCCGAAAGAAGGATTCGGCTTTTCGAACTTCTTTATGGAAAAAATGAAAAAGCCGGTGTTCGATGACTTTAAAGTTGATCTGAAATCTCAATCTAAAATTGATATCAGGGTAAAATACATGTAAGCCGGTCGTCTGGCTTAATTAAACAGCAAACAGATTAGAAATCAACAACAACAATTTAAAATGAAAACAACATCAATTTATAGCAAACTATTCGCAGGCCTGGCCCTGCTGATAACGGCAGGATCTTTTTCCTCATGTAAAAAAAATAATATAGACCCTTCAGGACAATTTCACCTAAAAATTGTGAACGCCTCGGCAACCGCCGGTCCGCAAAGCTTTACACTGGCAGGAACTGTGTTGGTGAGCGGCGGACTTAATTTTACCGACGCTTCTGCTTATATCACAAGTCCTTCCGGAACAAGGCTGGTTGCGGAATTCAAAAATGACGGGACAAATAATGTTTATGCTTCCGGCGAGATCTGGACGGCAAACACTATAGACCAAACGGTGTACCTGGCCGGGAATGGTTCAAAAGCCAGGGTTAAAGTTTATACAGACGATCTGGGTGCTCCGAATAACGGCAAGGTAAAGATCAAATTCATCCATTTAAGTGATGACGCACCTTCTGTTATCACCATAAAAAACTCGTCGGGAGATGACCTGGTGACTACTTTGGCCAGGGATATCTCCAGCGATTATAAATATGTTGACCCGGGAAACCTTTCTGTCCAATTTTATGGCACCGCGTCCAGGAATAATATCGGGAACTTTGACGTTACTGATCTTCAGGCCGGTAAAATTTATACCCTGTACCTGGTCGATTCAGCCAACGGGAGTCTCCTTCTGAACAAGGTTCTTCATAATTAAGGAAAGGGTTCGGGATTCTTCTCTTACGGGATACAAAGCCTTCAGCGAAAGTTGGAGGCTTTGTTTTTAGCTTTGCGCATACCTACTTCTATCGCCTATGAAAACGCTTTAACTTATGTAAATTATAAATAATTCTTATGTATTTTATAAATTGAGGCTATGTAAATTATAAGTAGCAGGTAAATTTGCTTAAAATAAAAACGAGCTAAGAACAAAATACAATGTTCTCAGCTGGCAAAATATCTCTGGGAATGCAAACTAACTTTCGCTTTTTTTTCAACTTAGCCAAACAGTTCAGGCTCCATTATTTTTCCTCCTTAATCGGCTTTCTATGCCAATAATTAGCCAATAATGATCCGGTAGTATTCATCAGCGGACCAAATACCGCAGGCGCCAGGCCAACAGTAGCAATTTTACCCATTGCTTTTGCTAGTCCGGATGCCAGCCCGGCGTTTTGCATCCCTACTTCTATAGCCATTGTGCGGCAATCCCGTTCAGACATTTTAAATAAACGGCCCGACCAGTAACCCAATGTGTACCCCATTAAATTATGGATCAGCACCAGTAAAACTAACAAACCGCCAATATTTAACAGGCTCTCCCTGCCGGCAGCGGTAATAATTACGATAATAAACGCTATCCCGAACATTGACACCAATGGCATAAGTGTTTCCAGCCATAACGCCCGCTTAAGTAAGTATTTATTAAAAAGAATCCCTGCCCCAATAGGAATGATCACTATTTTTATAATATCCCACATCATGCTCAGGGCATCTATCTTAATAAATTCCCCTCCAAGCAGCTTCATGAGCAATGGCGTAAAAATGGGAGCTAACATGGTAGAAACAGCAGTTATTGTAACCGATAATGCCAGGTTGGCTTTAGCCAGGTACGACATTACATTGGAGGCCATACCATTAGGTGAGCAGCCTACCAGGATTATTCCGGCAGCAATCTCGGGCGGAAAACCACTTAATTTGGCTAATGTAAAACCAAGCAGCGGCATAATTATAAAATGGCTCCCCACACCTATAAACACACCTTTTGGCATCTTAATAACCCCGGCAAAATCGCCGAGGCCCATGGATGTGCCCATCCCAAACATAATAAGTTGTAAAAGCGGTGTAATAAGCCCGGAGAGTTTAAAGCCGTTTACCGCAACAAAATATTGAGGAAAATATAAGGCAGATGTAACCGCTGCCAAAATAATAAGGTTGAACGAAAATC
>JAQBOS010000072.1 GCA_028287925.1 Mucilaginibacter sp.
GAGTTTGTTTACCGGCAATCGGTAGAGCTGCCTACGCTTAAGTGGTTAAAAGAATGGAAAAAAGATTGCGGCTTCCGCATCATTTCCCTCAATAACGAAGGCAAGGAACTGAACGATTACCGCGTTAAAAAATTCAAGCTCCACGAGGTATTCGATGCTTTTATATCATCGTGCGAAGTGAAAATGCGCAAGCCTGATCCGGGGATCTTTAACCTGGCGATGGGCGTTGCTTTGGCGCAGCCAAGCCAGTGCGTATATTTTGATGACAGGATAATGTTTGTAAATGCTGCTAAAAAACTGGGCATCCAGGCATACCAGCATACCGACTTCGCATCTACAAAAAAGATCTTAGAAAAATTAAAAAAAGAAAATCAACCCCAAATAAAATGAGTGCAACTACCGATAAATATGCTTTTGGCATGATAGGCCTGGGAACCATGGGCCGCAGCTTGCTGCTTAACATGGCCGACCATGGTTATGCTGTAGCAGGGCACGATAAAGATGCCACCAAAGTAGCGTCCTTAAATGAAGAAGGAAAAGATCATCATGTTAAAGGTTTTGGCGATGTTAAAGAGTTTATACAAAGCTTAACTACACCCCGCGCGATAATGATGCTGGTTCCGGCCGGTAAAATTGTTGACAGCGTTATTGAGGAATTAACCCCCTTGCTTGAAAAAGGCGATATTTTAATTGATGGCGGAAATTCACACTTTACCGATACTAACCGCCGTGTTGAAGAACTGGAGGCTAAAGGCCTGCACTTTTTCGGGATGGGCGTATCAGGTGGTGAAGAAGGCGCCCGCCGCGGCCCGAGCATGATGCCGGGTGGCGATAAGGATGCCTACAACGTGATGAAACCAATATTTGAAGCCATTGCAGCCCATGTTGACGGCGCTCCGTGTGTTACCTATATTGGTCCGGGAGCATCAGGCCATTTTGTTAAAATGGTGCATAACGGCATTGAGTACGGGATAATGCAGCTGATAGCCGAAACTTACGAGATCCTTAAAAAAGGATTGAAACTTGACAATGATGCTATTGGCGCTGTGTTTACCAAATGGAATGATGGCAGGTTGAAATCTTTCTTACTCGATATCACCAAAGATATTTTCAAATACAAAGCCCCGGGTACAGATCATTTATTATTAGATGACATTAAGGATGAGGCTAAAGCTAAAGGTACCGGTAAATGGACCTCACAGGTGGCAATGGACCTTCAGGCGCCAATCCCGACTGTTGATACTGCAGTAGCTATGCGCGATCTGTCGAAATACAAAGCGCTAAGGGTACAGGCCGGTGATATTTACAGTAAGGATGAGATCACGCTTGATGTAAATAAAGATGAGTTTTTAGTAGCATTGGAGCAAGCCTTCTATTTTAACATGATCATTAGCTATGCGCAGGGCATGCACTTGTTGTCATTGGCATCGGTAGAATATAAATACGACCTGCACTTAGGTGACATCGCCAAGATCTGGCGTGGTGGTTGTATCATCCGTTCGGAGTTTTTGAACGATATTTTCAATGCCTATCAAAAGGATGCCAAACTGGCCCATTTATTACTGGACAGCAGTGTTGCGGGGCTGATAAAAGCTGCGGTACCGGGTGCAAGAAAAGTGCTTTCGGCAACAGTTGCCGCGGGTGTTGCAACCCCGGCCTATGCATCGTCATTGAGTTACTTTGATGCCTTCCGCAGCAAACGGATGCCATCAAACTTAACCCAGGCACAACGCGATTATTTTGGAGCGCACACATATGAGCTGATTGGCAAAGAAGGCGTGTTCCATACGCAATGGGTTCCTAAAAGCGAGGATTAGCAGAGAAACACCGTATTATTAATATAGTTATATTTGTTATATGGCAATTTTAACAGCAAAAAAATCAGTTTTTGATATGGATCCGGAAGAGTTCGAGATGCATGTGAGGCCAGTTGCGTTAAAAGCTAAACAGAAAGCATTAGATAATGGGGCATGGTTTTCTTACCAAAATGATCTTTGTACTGAGCCTAATATGTTTATCCATGAATTTAAAGACGGGCATAAAGAATTAGTACAATTAGGGAGCGAGGCAGGAGAATATAAAGTGTTGAAGGTTTTTTAAATGCCTGACTACACCATAATTGCTGGTCCGAATGGTGCAGGAAAAAGTCTTTTTTCAAATATACTATCTGACCCAGGTTCTTTAATATTTGATGCAGATAAAGTAAAAGCTTTAAAAGAAAAAGAATACCCGGATCTTCCTGATGAAAGCATAGAGATGATGATAACCTCAGCTTATTGGGATGCAGAAGATACAGCCATTGAAGAAAAAAAGAATTTAACAGTAGAAAGCAATTTAAGAAATGACTTTCTGATCGACAGGTTAGACTATTTTAAAAGTAAAGGTTATACCACAAATTTGATCTATATGTTACTGCCAAGTGTTGATGTTTCATTTGAACGTGTCGGTTTAAGAGTTGCTCAAAAAGGGCATTTTATTGACTCGAAAAGTATAAGCTATAATTTCGAATACGGGATAATAAATCTTAAGAAACATTTTGGAAGATTTGACAATTTACGAATACTAAATTCTTTTTTTCAGGATAACCCCTCTACTCTTCAAATATTATTAACACTAAAAAATAACAAGATTCATTTTATTAATCCAATCGCTCCTTTATGGGCTAAACCCATACTTGACGAAATAACTCAAAATTTGAATAATTAACTGATATCATGAGCACAAGCACACATTCAGACCCAACTATATTTGTAATTTTTGGCGGCACCGGCGATTTGACCTCCCGTAAAATTGGGCCGGCGCTGTATAATTTGTTTTTAGACGGATGGCTGCCAAAACAATTCTCTATCATTGGTACCGGCCGTACCCAATATACCGATGAGCAGTTCAGGACCAACCTGCATAACGATATCAGCCAGTTTTCGCGGAGCGGAAAGGCTGACGAAAAGAAATGGGCCGAGTTTGAAAAAAGTATCTATTACCAGGTATCGGATATCAATGATTTTGAAACCTATAAAGAGTTTGGCAAACGTGTTGAAAAGCACAATACCGACTGGAAAACTAAGGCCAATGTAATTTATTACCTGGCTGTGTCTCCTAATTTCTTCCCTATAATTGCCTCTAATATTTCAAAGGCTAAACTGGCTGACGATTCCAAACGGGTAAGGATAGTAATTGAAAAGCCGTTTGGGCATGACCTGGAAACAGCAAAAGACCTGAACAAATTGCTTTCAAGCATATTTGACGAATGCCAGATCTATCGCATTGACCACTACCTGGGAAAAGAAACTGTTCAGAACATAATGGCCTTCCGCTTTGCCAACAGCATTATGGAACCGCTTTGGAACCGTAACTATATCGAGCATGTACAGATCTCGGTTACCGAGCAGTTGGGCGTTGAAGAGCGCGGTGATTATTACGATAATTCAGGCGCTATGCGCGATATGATCCAGAATCATTTACTGCAATTACTTTGCCACGTGGCTATGGAGCCGCCGGTAAGCTTTAATGCCGATGAGGTACGCGACCGCAAAGTTGACGTATTAAAGGCTATGCGCAGGTTTGGTCCGGAGGACGTGCGTAATTCAGCCGTTAGGGGTCAGTATGGCAGTGGATGGATGAAGGGTAAAGAAGTGCCCGGATACCGCGAAGAGCCAAAGGTTAATCCTGAATCAAATACTGAAACATTTGCCGCTATAAAGTTTTTTGTAGATAACTGGCGCTGGCAGGGTGTTCCGTTCTATTTGCGCACAGGCAAGCGGATGCACCAGTCGTCATCGGTTATCACCATCCAGTTTAAGGATGTGCCGCATTTGATCTTCCCTACCGAGGCAGCTGAAAGCTGGCAGCAAAACAGGCTGATCATCAGCATCCAGCCCGAAATGAGCATTCGTTTGCAGGTACAGGCTAAACGCCCGGGCATTGATATGGTTTTAAATGCTGTTGATATGGTGTTTGACTATAAAGGCACCTACACCAACCAGGCTCCTGAAGCTTATGAAACCCTGATACTGGATACCATGCTTGGTGACCAGACTTTGTTTATGCGCAGCGACCAGGTTGAGGCTGCATGGGAATTGGTAATGCCGATCCTGAGCACCTGGCAAAATAAAAAGAGTTTAAATTTCCCTAACTATTCTGCCGACTCATGGGGACCAGAATCTGCCGAGGCCTTGATTGCCCGCGATGGATTTAACTGGTTTACCCTGCCGGTGCAGGGGGGAAAGAAGTAGTTTTTTAGAGGTTGGAGATAAACAAACTTACGAAGTTTTAAAAACTTCGTAAGTTTTCTTTAGCCTCCGATCTTAATCCTCAACTAACCCCTAATCATTAACAATCATGTTAAATATTTATAATACAGCCGATGAAGTGTTAACCGCCCTGGCTGAATATTTTGTAATAATAGGCAGCGAGGCCATTGCTAAAAATAGTAAATTTTCGGTAGCCCTGTCTGGCGGAAGTTCTCCCAAAAAGCTTTATGAGCTACTGGCAGATTCATTTCATGATCAACTGGATTGGGAGAAAGTTTATTTCTTTTTTGGCGATGAGCGCAATGTTCCGCAAACGGATAAGGACAGCAATTACCTGATGGCAAAGAATGCTTTGTTTGCACCATTGATGATTGACCCCGCCCAAATTTTCGCGGTTGATACCAGCCTTGAACCCAAAGAAGCCGCTAAAAAATACCAGGAAGAGGTAGAACAGTTTTTTGACGAAACAGAGTTGAGCTTTGACCTGATATTGCTTGGCCTGGGCGATAATTCGCACACAGCATCATTATTCCCTCATACACCGGTTTTACATGACAGGGTACCAGGTGTAAGCGATGTTTATTTAGAAGATCAGCAGGTTTACCGCATTACCCTTAATGCGCCCTTAATTAACGAGGCGCAAAACATTGCCTTCTTAGTGTATGGCGAGGGAAAAGCCATAGCAGTACATCATGTATTGGAAGATGACGAGGACATTGAAGAATACCCGGCCCAGCTGATAGAACCTATTGTTGGACAGATCCAATGGTTTTTAGATGAAGCTGCTGCTTCAATGCTGAGGAATAAGTAATAAAGCTTGTCATTGCAAGGTACGAAGCAATCGCGAACGCTGCAGAGCAAATTAAAGGGTGTAGAACTTGCTTGGCGATTTGGCATGCGTGCGGTTGCCACGCTGCGCTCGCAATGACATAGGTTTACTGAACAGCTCAAATCTTTCTCATCAACCGCCTTGCAACATCATTCGCTACGGTCGTTAGTATTATAATGCACAACATTCCTTCTATTTCGCCGAAAATTGCTTATACCGCGCCATCGCCTCCACAAAATAATAATCTGCGTAGGTTAAGGGAACGTCTACTTCGCTTTTTTGCGGCAGATGGCCAACGCTGTGCTTTAAAATAAAGCCGCCGTTAGTTCCGGACGCAGCTTTGTATTCAGGAGACGACAAGGTTTTTATGATGGTTTGCGCTGTGTTAAAATAAGTTATCGCATTCTTTTTATCTGTATAATGGCATAGTTCCAGCAATGCCGATGCCATTATTGCTCCTGCTGAAGCATCACGCAAAGCACCCGGGATATTTGGTGCGTTAAAATCCCAGTATGGAATTTTATCCGCCGGCAGGTTAGGGTGATTAAGGATAAATCTGGCAATATGCTGTGCCTGGTCCAGGTATTTCTTATCCTTTGTGTCGCGGTACATTACAGTAAATCCGTACAGGCCCCAAACCTGCCCGCGTGCCCAGGCTGATTCATCGGCATATCCCTGCGCTGTTTTACGATGCAGCACTTCGCCGGTTTGGGCACTATAGTTTACAACATGATAGGAGCTATAGTCGGCCCGGTAATGATTTTTCATGGTGGTATTGGCATGGGTTACCGCAATTTTATAAAAGCTGGAATCCCCTGTTTCCTTTGTAGCCCAAAATAATAATTCAAGGTTCATCATGTTATCAATTATTACCAAAAAATCAGAAGGCTTTGAATCCCATGATTTGATGCATCCTATCTTTGGATTAAAACGAGTTGATAACGATTTGGCGCTGTTGATCAGGATCTGCTTGTATTCCGGTTTCGGATTTAGCCTGTAAGCATTACCAAAGCTGCAATACATCATAAAGCCAAGGTCGTGTGTGTGGGTGTTATACTGTTCTTTAGCTAAGCTATCCATTGAGCGGTTTGCTTCTGAAAGCAATGCTTCATCATGCCCCTGCTCATATAAATTCAGCAGGGTACCGGCATAAAACCCGCTGCACCACCAGCCAGAATTACTGGTTATAAATTTATCGGTTACCGGGTTATAGCTTCTCGGGAACTGCCCGGAAGCAAGCTTACCCGCCATAAATTTGTACTGTTTACCGGCATCATCAAAGTTCTGTTTAATGATATTAAGTAACGGCGCCTGCGGTTTTAAATAGGAAATCGATTGAGAAAAACAGGTTGCGCCAAAGCTTGTTATTATTATTGTAACGAGTATTGATAAGTATTTCACTTCCATAAAATATATGCTCACTATTTAACTTCAAATGAAAAATACTGGCTTCCGGCATCGCCATTGGCTGTAATTCCCTGTATAACGCCCACGTACTTCCCGGCTTGGTCTGATGTATAAAAGGATACTTTGCCCTGGTTGTTTACTGTTGGCGCCCAGTACAACAGATTCCTGAAATCAGGGACCCTGCTGGCAGCTTGCGCTTCCGTATCATACACAGGTGAATAAAATTGCCGGTGTAACTGTAACCCTTCATAATCAATTACTACAGCATGCGGATCAAGCTCAACCCCACCCAAATCTCCTTTGTAGGTGGTAAAACTGAAGATCCCTTCCTGTGCCGATGGGCCATAATAAAATCGTTCGCGGATAACCTCAAGCTTTTTTACTTTTAATGGGTCAACAGAAAAAATTTTGTTTACATCAAAAACAGGTACGCCGTCAAGCAATACCAGGGGGTCGCCATCTAAAAAGCCACGGTCATTAAGCACTTTTATATGAAACTTCCCTTTCGATCTTACTATATTATCTTCTGATACATATTCGCGCAAATCTTCTTCCATTGTTGTAAAGCGGGTAAAATCGTCGAGCTTATAAGTTTTATAAGGCTTGCCGTAAAATGCGCTGCTATCAACTGCGGGATCATAAAAACGCTTTATGTTATTAGCCGAATAAATATTCAACACCTGCACGCCTAAACTATGTGCCTGTAAGGCGTTTTGCATACCATTGGCAAATTCAAATTTTGGCGGCAACGTTTTTGAGTATTGTTCTGAAAAAGAGCTTAAAATATCTATCCTGTAAGTACTGTCAAGCGAATTATTGGTTTGGGCAACTATTTCGCCAGGTCCATAAAAATCTTTTGTGCTATAGAACAGGTGCCCTAACGAGTCGCTCAGCGATACGTATACCTGCACTCTTTTACCGGGCACTCCAATATAGGTCATTATATCTGCGGCAGGAGTATTGGTCTGGGTATTTGTAATTTTTGCCGTAACAATATGCCCGTTATATTCAGGCAGATAGTTAAATGCCACGGGCTTGTTTTCAAGCACCTGACTCCATTGAAACCTGCGCCAGCCCTGGGTAAGCATCAGGTTATCTAATGCTTCATCCGTTTCGGCGTTGGTGTTTTTAAAGTAGTAGTCAGGCGATTCAATGTGACCCTTCAGATCCGAGCTTAACCACAAATAATCAAAAATGTTGCTGTGGTCAATATTCTGCAACGAATCAATCCGGTAAACAGCCATTGACATATTTGCAGATACAGACTTGCTGGCCTGGTCTTTTGCTAAAACGGTTATATTAATTTTTTTGCGCAAAGCGTATTGCGGCTGATCGGCGCTTGCATCAATAAATAGTTTTTGAGCAGGGCGTTTAAAATACAGCCTTTCGCAAACAGGTTGTTTGGCATTATTAAAAATGGTGATACTTGAGATGCCGTCACCAAGCAAGTTTTTGTTTATGGCGAAATGAGCCATTCCGTTACTAATAGTTGCGCTTTCGGCAGCTTTTACTATTTGCCGGGTATGTGCAAAAAGATAAATGTTTCCATCAGTACCATTTACCGTTATAGCTAACTGCGCGCCATTATCAGCAACATTCATTACATACCCCTGGCTATTTATGCCGGGCAGGTTTTTAGTAATAACTTCATCGTTGAATTTTACAACAGCTTTATACGTACTGTTTGCCATAGGGGTGAATGAAAAACTCCCCATGCCAAATTTTAACGGCTTAAACCGGGCTACCGTGTCATTATGCTGATCAGTAATAACGCCCGTAAAAGCAATGCCGAGGCCATTTTTATCTACGGCTTTAAAAGCCACCTTACTTGTAATACCGTTAACTAAATTGCCTCCTTCCGGAAAAAACTGGATCTCATAATTATTTGCAGTTTCCTTTGCTATGTTATCAGGCGATTTTAACGGATTTAAAAAGGTGATCGTTTTTTCAAAATAATAATCCGGACTAAAATTTTTCATCCAGTTGGTATAGGCCCTGAATTTATAATTTCCATTATTTACTGTTACCGGAATATATACAGAGCCATCGCCAATACCATTTTTCAATGAGATTTTAGCCTGTGCTACCGGGTTTTGGCTATTATCCAAAACTTCAACATAAACAACCTTGCTCAGGTTTAACGGCTTATGATCATTCCCATCAACGCAATAAATTTTAAACCATATTATCTCGCCGGGCAAATAAGTGCTTTTATCAGTATGAACAAATACTTTTTCCTGTAAAACACTTTGCTTATATAAGTTAAAGCTGTTTTGCACTTCCTGGATAGCCTGGGCCCTGCTATTTAGTACTAGCATGGAAAAGGCTGAAGTCAACAGCATTATCTTAGTTGCCCGTATGGTATTTTTCATGATCAAATATTATTTACTATTTCAAAGGGTACTTTTGTATTATGCTTATTCAAGTATCTTATAAATTTGGATAGTATTAACCGGCCTTTTTATTTGCCGGTTATTTATACGCAACAACATTATTGCCAAAAAGCAGGTTGCTGCGTGCTACCACGCAATGTACAATCAACACACTGCGCATCAGATGCTGTATATCCCACAAGTGCCGGACTTCCTTGCAAATAAATACCTGAAATAGGTATTTCTACTCCCGGGATCAAAACAAGTGCGACATCGTTTCTACCTGTTTTAGGGTGACTATAATATAAAGAGTCGGCTACGCAATAATAAGGGTAAACTGTTTTCCATGATTGCGGTAATTGCTCACTGGCGATAAAAATTCTTTTTGATTGAATAGTGCCGGCGCTTATATACCCGATCACCGGTTCACCCGGATCAGCAGTGTTGTGGATATTCCCGATAAGTTGTGATGGCTCTGCATCAAAAATACTCCCTAACTGTTCCGTATTTGTTTTCAGGTTTTCCCAAAATTTGTATCCATCTGCTGTTAACGCATATTCATGAACAAGAATGCTGTACTTTAATTCTATTTTTTCGGATGTGGATTCAATGGCTGTTAAAGGGGCCTGAAATAATAAATCCTGTTTTAACTTGGCAGTTGAGCCTAAAATTATGGTGCTGGATGTGCTATTTGCAAAGCAGTAATATATCTGTTGGTCAGCATTCCTGGGTACTATTTCGGTTCCGTTAGATACATAATTTGAGTAGTACTGTGAATGAAATTTCCAGGTTTCTGTATAATCAAAACGATAATAGCGAGTATTGTTGTTAGGATCGTGCGTGTTGGCATAAAGTTGTAATTTATTGCCGGTTGCAATAAAGCCAATACTATCAATAGGCGGAGTGATTTTTGCCTGTTCGTAATCCGAAAGATACACCTTGTTATTATCCGATGTGGTTATCCTCAGCCTGAATTTCCTGGTATTATCAAGCGTAACCCCCGATAATTGATAAACGCCGTTGCTAACCTCGTTTAACCCGTAGTTACTGCCATTGTCACATTCAATAACAACGCTAGCCTGTACAGGGTTTGTAGTTACGCTGCTTGAAAGATTAACCGTTCGGCTAAGCTTAATAGTTGTAACATCATTGGTGCTAATTACGCCCTCAACAACGAGGTAACTGTTGGGTGAGCTTATAACCTTTGGATTATATGGTTTTTTGCATCCAACGGCTAACATAATTACAAATAATAAAGTTTTCCAGTTTCTCATATCCTCTCTTATTGGCAATAATTTGGGTAATTTATTTGTTCATTCATTATATTAAAACCTTATATTATAGTTAATAAAAGGTATTGGCGCAGCAAAAATAGAAAGCTTATAGCCGCTTATTACACCGCTTTGCTCGGTAAAAAAGGTTGAGTAAGCATTTTGCCTGCCGGTTATATTATACACGCCAATGGTCCATGAATTATGTGTTAGCTGATGTACCCGGTGGTTACCGTCAATAATGATAGAAAAATCAGACCTGAAATAATCAGGGATCCGGTATATATTTCTATCAGAATAAAATACCCTTTCAGAACCTGCATATTCATATTTGGCAATTGGTAATGTGATTGGCCTGCCGGTGCTATATGAAACATCAAATGATACGCTATAACGGTGGGTAAAACGATAATTACCATTAAAATTAACCGAATGGGGTTTGTCATAATTTGCCGGATAATATCTGCCTCCGTTTATAAACTCACCGGCATAAGGGTCATCCTGCCTTAAAAAAGTACGTGAATAGGTATAGCTTACCCATCCGTTTAATTTACCTGCAGTTTTTTTAAGTAAAAACTCAGCGCCATACGCTTTACCCTGGGTGTTAATTACATCCTGTTCAATATGATGGTTTAACAATAGCACAGCACCACTTTTATAATCAAGATAATCCCTGAGCCTTTTGTAATACACCTCTACAGACATTTCAATAGTATTGGCTTTAGCATTTTTGAAAAGCCCTAATGAAACCTGGTCGCCATTCTCTGGCTTAATATTCGGATCACTCAGTTTGTAAACATCAGTTGGGGATATTGAAGTGCTGTTGGATAATAAATGGATGTATTGATGAAGCGTATTATAACCCGCTTTTATTGATAAATTATCACTTAATAAATAACGTGCAGAAACCCTTATATCGGGCGCGCTATACGTTTTAATAAATTTGCCGCTCCCGTACTTCGTACTGTCAAGTATATTGGCGGGCTCCTTTGGTAAATTTGGCGCATAGTTATTAACGGTTTGCGGGCCCAGGTAATTATAAATGTTAAACCTAACCCCTGCGCTAATTGTTAAATTATCGGTAACATCAAATTTATCGCCTAAATACAACGCGCTTTCCAAAGCTTTTTCTGTTGGAATAGCATCAGGTGCTACCAGCGATTGAGGCCCGTTTGGCACAAATGTACCGGGATTAATTTTATATAATATAGAGCTTAAGCCAAAATTGATGGTATGCTTGTTGCTCAGGTAATAAGTAAAATCTGATTTGAAGTTTGATTGGTTAATGTTAAACCCAAGGTCATACGCATTTACAGGATTTGCACTGCTTGATACATCATACTGATACCTATCGATCCCTGCGGATATTAAACTGTATAATTTGTTGTTAAAATTGTGTTTCCATTTAATGTTGAGGTTTTTGTTGCTATATGAATAGGCGGTATCGCTGTTCAATTTAAATTTATCCTTACTAAGATAGCCACTTAAATAAAGGTTGTTTTTCTCGTTTACCTGGTGGCTTATCCCCAAATTAAAATCATAAAACGATGCCTGGCTGTGTTTGTATGATTCGGGCAGCAGCTTTAGCAGCCAATCGGAATAAGTGGTACGGCCGCCAAATATAAATGATGTTTTATCCTTAATAAGTGGGCCCTCTACATTTAGCCTGCTGGTTAGCAAACCTATACCTGCCGAGCCGGTAAAGATCTTTTTATTCCCTTCCCGGTTGGTAATATCCAATACAGATGATAAACGCCCGCCAAATTTTTCGGGAATGCTGCTTTTATAAAGCTCAATATCCTTAACAATATCAGGGTTAAAAGCAGCAAAAAAGCCAAAAAAATGTGCCGGGTTATAAATGGTATTACCATCAAGCAAAATCAAATTCTGGTCGGCAGCACCGCCGCGCACATTAAAGCCTGTGGTAGCTTCGCCCACAGATGTAACGCCGGGCAACGTCAATACAACTTTTAAAACATCGGCTTCGCCAAATGCGGTGGGGATCTGCTTAATATTTTTAATGTCAAGGCGGGTTACTCCTAAATCCGTACTCCTTACGTTTGCTACCTTATCTGCAGAGATCTTAACTTCTTTTAAGCTGTTTATTTGTTCCTGCATCTCAATATTCAGCTTCCCGTCGGAGTACAGGATGATCTGGCGCCGGGTATCGCGCATGCCAAGTCCTCTAACCAGTAATGTTTCCCTGCCGCGCTGCAGGGTTATTGAGAAATAGCCGAACTGGTCAGTAGCAGCCCCTGTTTTTGTATTTGCAATATAAATGCTTGCCCCGGTAACCGCCTCACCTGATTTAATATCACGGATATACCCGCTCAATATTGCCTTTCCCTGTTTAATGTTATTGGTTTTGATCCCTATTTCGTACAGTTTATTTTCTGTTGTTGCCTCTGTTACCTTTTTTTCGGCTTCGGCGGTGTAATCGGCAACAAGGGCTGTTTGCACAACCGGGGTATTTGAACGCACCTGCGAATAGCCCGTGGCCAATTCAGTTTTTATTTGCCGTCCTTTTGTTAAAAATACTTGTCGCTGCTGGTTAATTGCATAAACAAACGCTGTTTTTTGAAAAGCGA
>JAQBOS010000084.1 GCA_028287925.1 Mucilaginibacter sp.
CGACATTACTGCAGATTTTCTAAAAAAGCTGAACGACGCATACTCGAAAGAGAAATAATAATATGATGTTCGTATATGCAAATGTGCGGATGTGAGAATGCTTATCGCTTTGAATTAAGATAAAGAAAAACATCAGATTATGGCTGAGGTTTTTTAATTTTGGGTAGATGGAAAACCAGTTACATGAAAAATTTATGCGGATGGCCATTGAGTTGTCTGAATATAATATTAAACAGGGCCTGGGTGGGCCTTTTGGTGCTGTAATAGTTAAAGATGGTGTAGTTATAGCAGGCAGCGCCAATAAAGTGATCCCTGAAAATGATCCTACCGCGCATGCTGAGGTTTCAGCAATAAGACTGGCTTGTACCGCGCTGGGCACTTATAATTTAGCAGGCTGCGAAATTTATACCAGCTGCGAGCCTTGCCCTATGTGCCTGGGAGCCATTTATTGGGCCCGGATAGATAAAATTTACTATGCCAATACCAAAGCTGATGCTGCAGATATTGGCTTTGACGATCATTTTATTTATAATGAAATAGCATGTAATATGGACGATCGCAAGCTTCCTTTTGTTCAGCTTTTGCGCGATGAAGCGTTACCTGTTTTTAAGCAATGGGGAACAACGGGATTTAACAATGTTCATTATTAGTACCCGATGCCTGGTTCTAAGTCGAAAGTCTCAGGTCCTAAGGAAGAAGAGCTAAATTCGACTTAGAATAAAGGTGTTCGAAAGATTGCGATTTCCACGTTTTGTTATTCTAAATTGTTAAATTCCGAAATTAAAAAGGGGAGATGATAAGCACGGGCCTGTGTCATGGTGAGTAATCAATATTTGCGAGCAAACAATCGCATTGAAAATGACATTTTACAAATTACTTATAATCAACTAATTGCACAGTGTGTCATTGGCAGCCTGTCGAACCACGACGCGGGCAAAGGCCTCTCCACCATACTTAGCACGCGGATTGGCCTCTGCGCACGTCGCCCTTCGACAGGCTCAGGATGACACCCCGCCTCCTATTCGTAACAATCTGTCATGAGTAGCAGGCAAAAACTATTCTTAAGACTTCCTTAAAAAGCATTTTCATCGCCTACCAAAGAATCCCTTACTGTTAAAAAAATAATTTTAAGGTCGAGCAAAAACGACCAGTTTTCAAGATACCACAGATCGGCTTCAACCCGCTGGTTCATTGCCTCTACAGTTTTGGTTTCGCCCCTGAAGCCTTTTATCTGGGCCCAGCCCGTAATGCCTGGCTTTAAAAAATGTCTTACCATAAACATGTCGATTAGCCCGGAATATTCCTCCGTATGGTTTAACATGTGCGGCCTTGGCCCTACTACCGACATATTGCCAATCAGCACGTTAAAAAACTGGGGCAACTCATCCATGCTGGTCCTGCGCATAAATGCGCCAAGTTTGGTCACGCGGCTATCATTGCGGGTAGCCTGGATCTTATCCGCATTGTTATTAACGTACATGCTTCTGAACTTATAGCACTTAAAAGGGTGGTTATTATGCCCGGAGCGTGTTTGAACAAAAAATACCGGCCCTTTTGATCCTGCTTTTATTAAAATAGCCAGGATAGGCAACATCCAGCTAAAAACAAAAACAATAACAAATACGGAAAAAACAATATCAAAGCAGCGCTTTATTAAGCGGTTAAGTAAATGTTCGAGCGGCTCGGCCCTTGCCGAAATTACCGGGATTTGCCCAAAACTTTGGATGTATGTTGGCTTATTCCCGTAATCATAATACTCAGGCACTGATTTAAAGCGGACCATATTTTTATCAGCATCAAGCATTAGTTTTTCAATCTTACTTGATTCAGAAACCGGTAAGGTGCAAAAGATCTCCGTTATTTTATGTTCTTTAACCCATGTAATGCATTGATTTGTATTACCGAGGTACATTTTACTGTCACTAACTTTAGTAGGGTTGTCATCAAAAAAACCTACAACCCTGTATCCTGTATCCCAATTTTTCAATAAGTATTCGTGCAGATCATATCCTGTACGTCCGGCTCCAACAATAACTGCATTTCGGGTGTCCATAAGCGAGGCGCGCTCACTTTTCCTTATCAGCAGGAAGATCACCTTCCAAAGGCCAAGTAAAAACCCAAAAAGCGCTAATGAATAAAACAGGTATTCCCGGGTTACAAAATAAGCCTCCGAGCCAATTAATATAAGTATGGTAAAACAGATAAAGCTTACAAAAAGAAAATAGGTACGAAATACGTTGCGAAAGGTTAAAATCGAGTCCTTATTTAACACTTCTAAATAAAGGCCCGACATATTGGCTGACATTAGCCAGATTAGGTTAAAAATCAAAACAACGGGCAGATATTTCCTGTTCCCGGCCGAAAAAATATTTGCCCTGTTTTCAATATAGTAGGTAGCTATTAAACTTAAGTTTAATGCCAGGTAGTCAATTATAAGATTTAGCGCTTTAAAAAAAGTGGTATGTCTGTTTATCATTCAAATTTTGCAGATTAAATTCGATATGGGTCTGTCAAGATAATGATATGGATAAAGCTTTAAGCATCTTTTTTAAAAAAATCATCTTGCAGCTCGTCAATCTCTCTTCTGTCTCTTTTGGTTGGCCTGCCGGTTCCCCTATCGCGTTTTAATACCGGCGCCTGGAACATTGATTTAAAGGCCGGAGTTTGTTCAACCGGGGTTATATCTTCATAAAAATTAACGGCAGTTTTAGCATCAACCCTGTTTTCAAGCAAACCGGTAACTTTAACTATCTTTTTATCAGGCCCTTTTGAAATTTGGTACACCTCACCCAATTTAACCTCATGCGCCGGTTTAATATTCTGGCCGTCCCATTTTACCCGCCCTGCTTTACA
>JAQBOS010000098.1 GCA_028287925.1 Mucilaginibacter sp.
AAGAGCTGCTAATATGATGCTGGCGGATAGCAACATCACATTTGAGCATTTAATTGATTATAAATTGTCTACCCATGTTGGCCTTGCAGACAGGGTGCTGGATGATTTGCTGGCGGGCATTGACAGTTCTTCATCGCCTTTGTTACAGGAAGCAAAACAGGTATTAAGCAAATGGGACCGCAATGCAGATAATGACAGTAAAGGAATGTTATTATTTTATGCATGGGCCAATATGTTTCAACCCATGAATGAATACAATTATGCTGTTCGCTGGAATGCTGATCAGCCTAATACAACACCGTATGGATTGAGGGATAAAAAGCATTCCCTGCAACTTTTGGAACAGGCTGTTAAATTAATAAAAGGAACATTTGGCGACCTGGCCACACCCTGGGGGACTTTTTACAGGCTGCGAAGAAACGGGATAGATTTGCCGGCCAATGGTGTGGATGGGGGATTAGGTGTGTTCAGGGTTGCAAATACTGAACAAAGGGGTAAAACAGCAGTGGTTAGCAGCGGTGATTCATGGGTAGGGATCATTGAATTTGGTAAAAAAATCAGGGCTAAAGTATTATTGAGCTATGGCAATTCATCACAAAAACAATCGGTGCATAATGGTGATCAATTAAAGCTGTTTTCAGAAAAGAAGCTGCGGGATGCATGGTTTTACCCGGAAGACCTGCAGGGGCACATTGCCTTTACAGAAGTTAAACAAGGGGATACTTTTATAACTAACAAATAACGAACTATTGAAATGAAGAAGATATTATTATTGAATGAAGAAGATATTATTATTGACTGCGCTACTTTTTTTAATAGCAACGGCCTTTTGTAAAGCATTACCGTTAAAGCCTGTTACTATAAGTACAGATGAAAGACAGAAAGACCCGCTTACTGACTATACCGGCAAGTTTAAAATAGACCTGAAAAGGGGACCTGCTATTTTGGAGATTGCAGTAGTAAATGGCGAATTGGTAGCTACGCAACTGTGGGATGGTGAAAAGGTGCTGCTTAAGCATTTATCAGGAGATAGTTTTATAGTTGCCGGGTTTGACTGGTCGGCTAAGTTTTTAAGGGGTAAGGATAAAAAGGTTACGGAGATCTTGGTAATGGGGACTGACCACTGGATGAAGGTGAAGGATTGACCGGTTATATAGGGCTTGGGATTCATTAAAAATATCCAAAAATGTTATATTCAACTCTTACAAATCTACAGTGATAGTAATTATTTGATTTTTGTATCTTTGACTTATGTCGGCATTTGTTGAGCTACAAGCATTTTATAAGAATATTAACAGGGCTTCGGAACCTGTACAAAATGGGATTGGCCACTTTAATATTTTCAAGATAGAGGATATCCTTTTGCCAAAGAGCAAACAGGCCAATTATAGCCGGCGCAGCTTCTATAAAGTGAGCCTGATAACCGGGCATAATAAATTGCATTATGCAGATAAATGCATTGAGATTACTGAAAGCGCACTGGTGTTTACAAATCCAACCATCCCCTATAAATGGGAAAGGATCAGTGAAAAGCAAACTGGTTATTTTTGCATTTTCACCGAACCTTTTTTTAGCCGGTTTGGGAATATTAAGGACTATCCCGTTTTTCAGTATCCTGATGCTGCCATTATACCTTTAGCTGTGGATGAAGTGTGTCAGTATAATGATCTGTTTATAAGAATGTTAAATGAATTGCAAAGTGATTATATTTACAAATACGACCTTTTGCGTAATCTTTTAATGGAGATGGTGCACTCCGCGCAAAAAAGACAACCGGCTCATGACAATATACTTGCCGGATCTAATGCTTCTGAAAGGATCACTGCTTTATTTGCTGAATTATTAGAAAGGCAGTTCCCTATTGAATTAAACTACCAGGTGATAAAATTAAATTCACCATCTGCTTTTGCCGGGCAATTAAATATTCATGTAAATCATTTAAACAAAGCGCTGAAAGAAATAACCGGGAAAACCACATCACAGTTAATTAATGAAAGGTTACTTCAGGAAGCAAAGATCTTGCTAAAAAGCACTAACTGGACCATCTCAGAAATTGCCTGGAGCCTTGGGTTTGAAGAGCCTAATCATTTTTCAAGCTTTTTTAAAAACAGGGGAAAAACCACACCGAAAAAATTCAGACAATTAATAATTGATTGATTTTTATAGTTTTTGATTTCATTTGGGTATAACCTGCATTGTGAATTTCGTGAACTTTGTTTCATAAAATAATTTATTATGTGGACAAAAAATAATATGCCGGATCAAACCGGTAAAATAGCTATAGTAACCGGCGCTAATGCCGGGATTGGCTTTGAAACAGCCCTTGCCTTGTATGAAGCAGGTGCACATGTAGTACTGGCCTGCCGAAGCCTTAAGAATGCAGAAGAAACTCTCGTTAAAATAAAGGAAAAAGAAGGTAAAGGCACACTTGAAACGGCACTTCTTGATCTGTCGGACCTGTCTTTAGTAAAACAATTTGCCGAAGCTTTTATACAAAAGCACAGGCAACTGCACTTATTGATAAATAACGCCGGTGTAATGATCCCGCCCGCATCAAAAACAACTGATGGATATGAACTGCAATTCGGCGTTAACTTTTTGGGGCATTTTGCGCTTACAGGTTACTTATATCCATTACTAAATGCTACTCCCGGGTCGCGCATAGTTACAGTAAGCAGCATGGCCTACCTTCATGGGGGTATTGATTTTGATAATTTAAGATCAGAGAAGGATTACGACCCAATGCGCGAATATTGTCAAAGCAAACTGGCCAACTTGCTTTTTTCAATAGAGCTGCAACGCAGGATAGTAGCCGCAGGAGACCAAACTATTTCTGTTGCAGCGCAGCCCGGAGCAAACAAAACTGAACTGGCCAGGCACATGAGTGAAGAGGCTTTTAACGCAGCTGTGGCGCGTGTAGGGGAGTTAATGGACCCATGGCAGGGAGCTTTGCCATCGCTTTATGCTGCTACATCTGCTGATGCTAAGGGTGGAGAACTTTATGGGCCTGACCAGGACGGGGGTTACAGGGGATATCCGGCACTGGCAACTGTTACGCCGAACGCTTCGGATGAAGAAGTTGCTAAAAAGTTGTGGAATTGGTCGGAAGAGGTTACGGGTATTTATTATCCCGGGATGTAGTTAAGTCAAAAAAAGTCTTTAGTGGTAAGTCATAAGTGAATTCTAATTTTTTTTCTGATTTAGCACTAAAGATTTTTGGTTCAAGGCAAAATGTAAATTCATATTTAATCGAATAAAGATTTATTATATCTTCGTGCTATTATAATTGTTTTATAAAATATACACCCTAAACATGAACCTGCAATAGCGTTTATGCGATCTGGCTGATCATTCGATTGGCCGGATGAAATTCCTATGTATAATTTTTTTGAAACAAAATGAATTTGATAGACCCCTCAATAACCGCTTTTTATTCCCAAAGCGCCGAAGAATCCAGACTAAAAATGGGGCTTGGCCCGCTTGAATTTGAAAGAAATAAAGATTTAATAAGTCGCTATTTGCCTGAATCAAAAGGGCTTATTGCTGACATAGGCGGAGGCCCCGGGCATTATGCACAGTGGCTGGCAAGCCTTGGGCACCAGGTAATATTGGTAGACCCTGTTGCTAAACATATTCAACAGGCTGAGAAACGTTCCCATAAATCCAGGCATTCTTTTAAATGCATTCTTGGCGAGGCACGGCAGTTGCCGATAGCTGACCATTCAGCAGATGTGGTGATCCTGCATGGGCCACTTTATCACCTTCAAGATCAGGCTGAACGTATTGCAGTAATTAAAGAGGCCCGCAGAGTGTTAAAAATTGGTGGTGTAGTACTTGGTTTTGCTATTACCTACGCTGCTTCAACATTGGCAGCCCTTCAAAATGGATTGATCCATGATCAGGATGTTTTCTGGATGTGTAAAGAGGAGCTTTCAAGCGGCGACCATCATCCACCGGAAAGTTTTCCCGGTATTTTGGCCCAGGCTTATTTTCATCGGCCGTCTGCGTTAATAAGTGAATTTGAGGCTGTTGGTTTTAGGCCCTTAGCCTTGTTAGCCGTTGAAGGAATTGCCTGGATGGACAAAAAATACTTTGAAAGCTGGTCATCACCAGAGAAAAAAAAGCGTTTGTTAGAGATCCTTAAGCTTACAGAAGCAGATCCTGAATTATTATGCTTAAGCCCCCACATCATGCTTGCTGCCGGGGTAGATTTGGATAACCTGGTTGATCTAGGATAATTCGCAATAGAAAGAGGATTTAAAATCATCCGCCTGTGATCTATATCAATCAAAGGGAGCCAAATCAACATTTGGCTCCCCTGTTAATGACATTACATCAGTATAGAGTTGAAAGTCTTAAGTCAAATTTTGTCTTAGAACTCAAGACTTTCGACTCAAGGCTAAGCACAACACAAATTACTATCTCATTATTCCCTTATCCAGATATTTCTAAAACTTATGGGTAAGCTTTTATCACCATGAGCCTGCAATTTGAGCGGGGCAGGGCCATGCTTAACATACACATGTTTGGTACCTGTAGATGTGAATCCCTGTATTGCCTGGTTATTTTGAACTAATACACCGTTAAAAAAGATGGTAACGCGGGCAGGGGTTTTTACTGAACCATCTTCATTAAATTCAGGATCGGTATACGCAATATCATATACATTCCATTCACCCGGTTTTTTCTCAGGGTTAGCTAAAGGAATTGATTCCCTATAAACGCTTCCGGCCATTCCGTTAACATAAGTTTTATTGTCATTATTAGAGTTATCTAATACCTGGATCTCGTATTTTCCGGATAAAAACACACCGCTGTTACCTCTTTCCTGTCCCTCGCCTTCAATTTTTGCGGGAATTCTCCATTCAATATGTAACTGGTAGCTTGTGAACTTTCTTTTAGTCTCTATATCGCCTGTTGCTTTATTTACGGTAAGAATATCATCAGCCACTGTCCATTTTGCAGGCGACTGATCTTTTGCAGATACCCATTCATCCAGGTTTTTGCCATCAAACAATACAATGGCGTCAGAAGGAGCGGAGCTAAAGGTTTTTCCCGGGACAACTACATTGGGTAATGGCGCATAAATCTCCGCATTATTTGGATTTGCCGAACTGATATTTGCCTGTTTAATAGCAGATGTTTGCGTTTGCCCGTGTGCAATAAATGTTGCACATAGCAACGCTGACGTTAAGATCAGGTGATTTTTCATAGGTTAACTCTTTTTTATAGTTAGTATAAATGGTTTGGAGATCACAAGATAAGCATTACGCAATTTGTATCCGGTGAGTAATGAAAATTATACAAAAGCCGTATCTTGTTAACTGTGTGTTTGAAAAACGCTTTGTAAGAAGAAATCTGTCATAATCGCCCCCTTAAATTGACTTTTTCTGCATCTATCCCGGTACGTTATTAGAAATACATTTACATTATAAATTTGACCTTTAAAAAATTATATCATGGAAACTGTAAAATCAACCAACGCACCTTCAAAAACTTCATTATGGATTGGCTGGATCATCAGCGGGCTTTGCATCCTGTTCCTTTTGTTTGATGCAATTATGAAAATTATAAAAGAAGAGCATTCTATAAAAGGATCGGTTCAACTGGGATGGCCGGAACATTCTATTCAAAGCATCGGAATAGTATTGCTGATCTGTACCATATTATATTTAATTCCGAGGACATCTATTTTGGGAGCCGTTTTGCTTACCGGTTATCTTGGTGGGGCTATTGCGATAATGATCCGTGCGGAGCAACAATTGTATTTTGCACTTGTTTTTGGTTTGCTGGTATGGTTAGGATTATACCTTCGGGATAAAAAGCTTCATGCAATCCTTCCGCTTCGAAAGGAAGATATTTAATTTAGAGGTGAGTTAGGCATAAGCAAACAGTCACCTCACCCCAAAGCCTCCAACCGCGTTGAGGTGAAGCGTAAGTTTGTGCATTCACGCCGGCAAAGCGTTCCATTTTTACACGCGGAACGGGTGGAACGCTGTGGAACATGCTGATTATCAGATGATTTGCCTCTTATTAAAGATCAAATAGATGTAAGTATCTGATAATCAAGCACTAAACTGCCAACCTTTATATCGAACTCGTGACTTAATAAAGAAGCCTGCAAATTCAGCATTTACAGGCTTCTTTATTGAAAATTACTGTGCAACAGGCGATTACTAAGTATATTTTAGGAATGAACTAAATTTGCAATTAATGTAACAGGGGTTTGGGCCAGCAAATTGCTTTATGATTAATTTAAAGGAATATACTGTAGCCTGTTAACTAAATTGTTATTTATGTTTTTGTAAGGAATCCATGTAAAAGCTTTACTGAGTTAACTTATTTACTTAATTTGGGAACTTCAACTCATTTGATATAATTAACC
>JAQBOS010000105.1 GCA_028287925.1 Mucilaginibacter sp.
GTGATTCAATTACATCGGCGTTGGCGCCTGAATAACTTGTAGTAACCGTTATAATTGGCGGATCGACAGATGGAAAATCGCGAACACCCAAAAATTTGTAGCCTATAACACCAAATACCACGATAACAACAGACATTACCGTTGCCAATACAGGCCTTTTTATACTTACTGACGATAAACTCATATAAATGGTTTACTTGATTACTTTTAAAATTTTTAAAGGAATTTTATTACGGATCTGGATCAGGCCGGAAACAATAAGGCTGTCACCTGCTTTTAATCCGCTTATTACTTCTATCCTGGTATCGGTTCGCAGATCTGTTTTTACGGTTTTGGATAGCGCAGTACCATTATGATATATAAACACTTTACTATCCTTTAAGTCGGGGATAACACATTGTGTAGGCACCATTATGGTTTTGGGGATCTGATCGAGTGTTAGATTTATTTTGGCAAATGCCCCGGCTTTTAGCAGGTTACCGGGATTAGCTGCTTTGGCGCGTACTGTTATGGTGCGTGAGCTCAGATCAATTGCCGGTTCAATAGCATACACCACTGCAGAGAAGTTATTCCTTGAGCTTTCAATAGTAAAATTGATTTTGGTGCCGGGCTTTATTAAAGGCAGGTATCTTTCAGGTACGGAAAAAGTAACTTTTGCCGGGTCTATATTCACCAGTGAGGCAATTGAAGTTGATGGTGAAAGATAACCGCCGGGGCTGATGTTTCTTAACCCGATTGTGCCCGAGAACGGCGCCCTTATCTCTGTTTTAGCTATCTGGGCCTTTAATACATCACTTTGCGCTTTTAGCGTGTTTAATGAGGTTAATGAAGTATCGTACTCCTGTTGGCTAATGGCTTCTTTTTGTAATAAAACACCATTGCGGTATTCGTTTTGTTTAGCCAGCGCTACCTGGTAATCATTCTGTTTTAATGATGCTACAATATCCTGGTTGTAAACCTTAACCAATAACTGTCCTTTTTCAACATGGCTGCCTTCATTAAAAAAAATACCGGTAATGTTACCCGCAGTTTCGCTTACCAGGTTTACTTTTTCATTAGCATCAATAGTTCCGGTAACATCAATAGTGTTATCAACGGCAGTATCCTTAACAATCATTATGTTAACAGGTACCGGGCCGGTTTTCTTTTTGGCGCCTTTACCTGCGTTTTGGGCAATGGCTTCTTTGCCTTTCGCACTAAAAAACTTATTGTAAATTAAAAAGCCAATAAGCAGCGCCAGCGCTATGTATATAATATACCTTGTTCTCATATCATGGTAATCTGTTAGGGTTTGGTTTCGTTGTTAGTTTCGGGGGTGGTTAATGGTTTTATGTTGGTACCCATTTTTGTTAGCACGGTGTTAAATATTTTCATTTCCTCGTCAGAGATATCTTCTGTTAAGCTTTGGTTAAGCGTTTCAAATGCTTTAATTATTTTAGGCACCGCCTTCTTTGCTTTTTCTGTTACCTTTAAAAGATGTTCGCGCCTGTCGGCCGGGTTAATTTCCCGGTAAACAAAACCCTCTTCACTCAGGGTATCAATAATATTTACAATTATCGATTTGTCTTTACCCAACTCATTTGCCAATGCCTTTTGCGTTAGCTTGCCATCATGATGGCATATATAAGTTAAAGCATAATAATACCTGCTTATCCCCAAACTTTCCACCTGTTTAGCCAGCAAGCTTAAATAGGCCCTTCCCAGGTGATTTAATTTACGGGATATAGGCTCAATCAATTTCACATCCATCGGGGCCAAAAGTAATTGGTTACAACCTATAATAGTTGTATGTATCAACCATTTTACAACTAAAGATACTATGCATGCATTGAAAAAAAATTATAAATTGCACCTCAAATAATTACACAAATTATTAAAACTTTATACTGTTGATAAACTATTGCCGCTAAAGCCCCTCTAATGAAAACCACTAAGCTGACCGCCTTCCTTTTTGTAATATTATTTTCTATGAATTCAACCCCAACTAATGCAGCAGGCGCTGTTAAAATTTTGTATACCGTTACTTTTCCCGAGGCGCAGGCGCATTATGCTGATATTGAAATGAACATATCAGGCCTGGATCAAAATACTTTAGACCTTAAAATGCCGGTATGGACACCAGGATCATACCTGGTAAGGGAGTTTGCAAAAAATGTAGAATCGTTTAGTGCTGCGGCTAATAATAAAACAATCCCATCACCCAAGATCAATAAAAATACCTGGCATATAAATACGACTGGCTTATCATCCGTAACCGTTAAATACCGGGTGTATTGCTTTGAAATATCAGTGCGCACCAGCTTTGTTGATGCATCGCATGGTTTTTTATCAACTTCGGGCTTATTTATCTATCCTGATAAAATGTTGAACACACCATCAACCATAAAGATTATTCCTTACAAGGGATGGACAACCGTTTCAACCAGCCTGGAAACGGTAAATGGTGATCAGTTCACCAGGCATTCTCCTAATTTTGATATTTTATTTGATTCGCCGATTGAAGTTGGCACCCAGGACGTATTTGGCTTTGATGCTGCCGGGGTTAAATATGAAGTTTGCATGGTTGGCGGTGGTAACTATGATAAGGAGCAGCTAAAGAAAGATATGGCCAAAATTGTTGAACAGGAAACGGCTGTTTTTGGCGAAAACCCTAATAAGCATTATGTTTTTATAGTGCACAACCGCCAGCGTAACGGTGGTGGCCTGGAACATTTAAGCTCCACTACTTTAGGCGCATCGCGCGATAACTATAGTAACCCAAGCGGCTATCGTAACTTTTTGAGTTTGGTTGCCCATGAGCATTTTCACCTTTGGAATGTAAAGCGCCTGCGTCCTATTGTGCTTGGCCCGTTTGATTACGATAACGAAAACTATACTACTGATCTTTGGATTGCCGAAGGATTTACTGCTTATTACCAGAACCTGATTTTACGACATGCCCAGATTATAGACCCTGAAACGTATTTAAATGCGGTAACAGGTGAAATTAATATCATTGAAAATCAGCCCGGTGCCAAAATTCAGCCATTAGCCGAGGCAAGCTTTGATGCCTGGATAAAATCATACCGCCCGAACGAGAACTCTTCAAATACCGGTATTTCTTATTATGATAAAGGGGCAGCCGTTGCTATGTTGCTCGACCTGGAGATCATTAACG
>JAQBOS010000152.1 GCA_028287925.1 Mucilaginibacter sp.
GGGTTTTGTCCAAAGGTTAATTCCCATCAATTGCCGGTGATCGAACTGTGCTATAATGATCATTAGCGCGAACAAAGCCAGGTGTGCCAGGCCGCAATAATACAAGGCCAGGCTAATAGCCCTGATGCGGGTGAATAAGGTTTTCATATATTGGTTTTTATTTTTTGGATGATTTGATAAAGCAGGAAACCACAGGGGCCGAACATAAAGGTTAGTGCCAGGCAAGGAATAACCAGCCAGTGTGAAATGGCTTTCGCTTGCGCAGATTTAATGATCGAGAAACCTATGAGCAGATCGAAAGCCAGGTAATGCACCCAACCTGCCAGTAACAGCCTGTCATTGGTAAACAGCTGGCGTACTTGCTGGATCGAATTAAACCCGCCACCCTGAAAGCCAAAAAAGCCTGTGATGTAAACGCAGTAAATGCCTGAAAGTAGTAAAGGAACAACTGGATGGTCAATGAGCCATTGTGTAATTTTCCATTTAGGAAGTATAATTAACAACAACCACTGCAACGCAGCAATACTGCTAACCACTGAAAAGATCTGTGCCGGATTCATATCATTTTTTGTTTTATGGCGCGTTTAAATGCGCAGCACAAAACTGGGGTAATTGGGAGAGCCAAAAAATGATACCAGGTTAAAAACGGATAGTGTTTTATTAACCTAAGTTAACTTGGTGTTTGAGATCTTTGCCCGGATACGGCTCAGGCTTTGTGGCTGGATGCCCAGGTAGGATGCGATCAAATGCTGTGGCAATCTTTCAAAAATATGAGGCTGGTTGCTCAGTAGTTCGAGGTACCGTTCTTCGGCTGATTGGGTCATCAAATTGCGTTTGCTTTTGACGGCATCTATAAAAAGTCTTTCGGCAATGAGGCGGCCGAATTTTTCAAAACGCTGACTGTATTGGTACAGCTCCTGCATATCAGGATAACTTAGGGTAAAGAGTTCGCAGTCTTCAAGAGCTTCTATAAAATCCGGGGACGAAACCTGTAACAGGAAGCTCTCATAATCGCCGATCCATTCACCTTCAAAAGCAAACCCGATAGTATAGTCGCCCTTTTCGCCTCTCGAAAAATACCTTAAGCCGCCCTTATATACCAGAGCCATGCCTTTACAAACCTGGCCTTCTTTCAAATAAAAAGCATATTTTTTTAAGCTTTGCGGCTTAAGTCTCTGCATAAACAGAAAAAGCTCTTCGTCGGTAAAATCAACCAGCTTACGTAATGATTTAGTGATAACTTCGTACATGTTTAATATAGCACTTCCCGCATTACCGGGCCGCTATTTCAAATATACGGCAATAACAATGCAAAACTTATTCTATCGCAAGTAATTTTCTACCCATTGTTTTTCAACTAATTATAGCAGACAACCACTTTAAATCCTCAATAAATAGTTTGAATTTAGCTCTGCTCCTGTTACCGGAAAATGAGAAAAACCGTTCATATTTTTTAAATTATTAAAAGCCACTATCTTTATATAAACTTCCGGTAATGAAGACAATATATTTGACCCTAGCGCTCTTTGTTCCATTGATTGCGGCCGCTCAGGAACACCTGCTTAATAAAACAAGTGAACAGGTAAGGACAGCTCAGCAAGAGGCCAAATTTCCTTTGACCGCCCGTAATTATATATCAAAATCATACCGGCTATTTGACCGTGGCCCTAAATTTTACCGATACGATGTGTTTCATTGCGGTAATGAGTTCGACCTGTTTTGTTATTACAAAAACGACACGTGTTTTAGTGTAATAGCGAGACGAAATATTAGCGCCATAGATAGTATGAGGCAAGCATTAAATTTGAGTGCGGTAAAAGTGAAAAAGAATTTATGGACAAACAAAGAACGTAGCGTAAAGATCAAACTGATAGCCTATAAGCAACACAAACTATTTGATTTGAATTATTTCCCCGTCAATAAAGAATAAGCTAAATTATTAATCCTCCGCCCGGCCGAGTGTCTTTCACTTAACTGCAAAACGTGTTGAGCGTTCACCCTCAATAAATAAATTAAGTCTTTCCAAATAATGAAAACATTGAAAAATACTTGAATTGAATAATTTAAAGCTTTTTTGCGTTAGCACAGCTGCACAGTAGTTAAGCCTGTTTCACTGGTTCAAGGCCGTGGCTTTTCATTATGTCCATTATCTTTTGTATATCCGGAGGACCTCCGGCGTTGATGACAGCTGCAATCTCATGAAAATAAGCCGGGCCTATGTCAGCCGGCGAGAGCGTGCAAAGTACTCTTGCAGGTTTATCGTGCAGGTTATTAAAACCATGTACAATTCCCCTTTTTATAAAACAGTGATCACCGGCCTGCAGCTCCCGTATTTCGGTGCTGATAGTTTGCGTAAGCGTTCCTTCCAAAACATATAATGTTTCATCAACACCGACATGAAAATGTGGCGCAGGAACCTTTACATTAGGCGGCACTATCATCTCAAATTGAACCAGGGTGCCCTCTGTATCATTACCATCAAGCAGAAAGTTGAACTCAAGGCTGCCGAGCCGGATGGTTTCTTTAATATGAGGGAACATAAGTATTTAATTTACGGTATAACAAGCCGCTATAAATTTATACAAAAATTGCAAAACCACTCATCCTAATCAACTCATTCAACCTAATCCAACTCACTCCAACTTAATCAACCTAATCAACTCCCTCCAACTCATTCCGTTTTCAAACTCTTTACAGGGTTTGCAGCTGCTGCTTTTATTGATTGAAAGCTGATAGTAATTATGGTGATCATAATTGCCGCAATGCCAGCTAAAATAAATACAAAGGGACTTATAGAAATCCTGTAATTATATTTCTGCAACCAGCCTGTTAAAAAATATAAAGCAATGGGCGATGCAATAAAACAACTTATCAATACAAGCAGGATAAAATCTTTTGAAAGCAACAACCATACCTGCGTTATTGACGCACCCAATACTTTGCGGATGCCTATCTCTTTTGTTCTTTGCTCTGCCATATAAGCAGCCAGGCCAAACAAGCCAAGGCACGAAATAAAGATGGCAAAGGCTGCAAACAATCCGGCAAGTTTTCCTATAAGTACTTCCAGTTTAAATTTTGTTGCATAGCTGTCATCAGCAAAAGTATAACTAAAGGGATAGGCCGGGTTGTATTTATTAAAAATGGCCGTAAGTTTTGTAATGGCATCCTGTGTTTTTATACCTGTGGATAACCTGTACATCATTACATTCTGAGGCTTTGCTTCATACATAAAAATTGTAGGGTCGGCTGGTTCAAATGGCGAAGCCATTATTGCGTCTTTAACAACGCCGATTATTTTGAAGCGGGTATCTATATTGGTGATCACCTGGTTTATCGGGTTGTTTAACCGCAAAAGCTTAACCGCAGCTTCATTAAATATAACGTTCAGCGTATCTGAGTTTCCGGAGAAATTTCTTCCTTCTTTCAGAGCCATGCCAAGCGTATTAAAGTAATCTTCGGATACATGTACATAGCCCATATTTACCGATTCGCCGGGC
>JAQBOS010000588.1 GCA_028287925.1 Mucilaginibacter sp.
GTTTTATTGGCTTCGTCAACCCCAATAACATCATTGTTTTTTAAAATGAATATGCCTTTTTTAGTGGTTATTTTTAATGGCTGCGGGATGATATGGAATTGGGCTTTTACGACGAGGGACAAGCAAATAAGGAACAAAGCTGTAATTGCCGATATAGCATTAACGGCCTTTTTACGTGGGATATTTTTATTGTGGCCCATTGTTTTATGGTTAGTTTTAGTTCATTCATTATTCGCACATTCGCACATCCAAAATTTGCACATCTTTCCACTATACCTTTTTGGGTTTTACAATTTTTAAGGTGTACACAAAATGATAATTTCCTGAACCTGCTGTCAGCTGGATCTCATTATCTACATTTTTAATATTGGTAAGATCCGTAACCGTATTAATTGCGGCGCCGCTTTCGGTTACATCACCATTTACTAAAGGTAAAACAATTTGTGCAGTAGTATTTGGCGGCACGGTAATATCTATTGTTATTTTTCCACTATCAACACTCCATGCCGATTTAACTTTGCCATATTGTGTTTCCAGCTCTGCTTCCGCATTTTTAAGCTTGCCACCCGGGTGCGGTGCGATGATCATTTTACGAAAACCTGGCGCAGTTTCATCGGTATTTATGCCGGCAATTACACCGTACATCCAGTCGCCAATCGCGCCATAAGCATAATGGTTAAAAGAATTCATGCCAGGGTCTTCAAAACTTTTATCGGACTTTATGCCATCCCAGCGTTCCCAAATGGTTGTTGCACCATTTTTAACAGGATAAAGCCATGACGGGTACGATTCATTCATCAGCAGTTCATAAGCCCTGTCGGTATAGCCAAAGCGACTTAATACATGGCAGATATAGGGCGTACCTAAAAAGCCGGTGGTTATGTGCCCGTCATAGCTATCAATATTTTGCACCAGCCTTTTTGCTGCAGATTCGCGCAGGTTTTCCGGCAGCAGGTCGAAATTTAATGCCAGCACATACGAGGTTTGAGTTCCAGAGATCATGCGACCGTTAGGTGTTACATATTCGCTGAGGAATGCTTTTTTTATGTTGATGAGCAGCTGGATATATTTTTTTTCATCCTCATCCTTGTTAAGGATCTTCGCCGCGTTGATAAGCAATTGGGTTGAGTAAGCATAAAACGCCTGCGCTATCAGGTTTTTATCGGTATGTGCCGCACCGTCTTCATAATCAGTGCCTGCATAAAACAGCCAGTCGCCAAAGTGGTTACCGGTATCCCAGAGGTTATTGCGGGAATGCTGCTGAATGTAAGTTACCCAGGCTTTCATACTTTCATATTGCTGGCGCAACACCTCTTTATCGCCGTAGGCTAAATAAATAGTCCAAGGCGCAATGGTGGCCACATCGCTCCAACCTGAAGCGGCTGAATAGGTGGAGTCCAGAACATTGGGGATCACATAAGGTACGGCCCCATTTTTTACCTGGTCTGCCGACAGGTCTTTCAGCCATTTGGTAAAAAACCCGGCAACATCCATGTTAAAGGTAGCGGTACGGCAAAATGCCTGGGCATCGCCTGTCCATCCCATCCGTTCATCGCGCTGCGGGCAATCGGTAGGGATCTCTATAAAATTACCCTTCTGGCTCCATAGAATATTATGCTGTAATTGATTTATCAGCGGATTTGAGGTGGTAAATTTACCTGTCTGATCTATATCCGAATACAGGGCATAAGCCGCCACATTGGTTGAATCAATGGGGCCGGTATAACCCACAATTTTTAAGTACCTAAACCCCATGAAGGTAAAGTGAGGCTCGTATGTTTCTACCGAATCGCTCCTAAAAACATAGGTGATCTCCTGTTTTGCCGAACGCAGATTTTTGGTGTAAAAATTACCTTTCTGATCAAGCACTTCAGCGTGAAAAAGCCTTAAGGTGTCACCGGTTTTGGCTTTTAATTTAAACTGTACCCAGCCAACCAGGTTCTGTCCGAAGTCTACCACGCGGTCGCCTTCGGGGGTTGTGAGCACTTTAAGAGGGAAAAACCTTTCCTGCTTTTTTACGGGCGGTCCGGCAGATGCTATCAGGTGATCTTTGATCTGGTCATTTTGTTTTACAGGCTCCCAGGCATCATCTTTATAAGCAGCAGTTGCCCATCCACGTTTTTCCTTGTTCGCATCATAAACCTCGCCATTAAAAAATGATGACGATTGGATAGGGCCGTAAGCAACCTTCCAGCTTTTATCTGATACAAAAACCTGGCGTTTGCCATCGCTGTAGATCACTTCGAGCTGAAAAAGCAGGGCCAGATTGTTACCATATACATTCTTTTTCCGATCATAGGTATAACCCCGGTACCAGCCATCGCCAATAGTTACTCCAAACGCATTGAGTCCTTTTTGCAGGCGCGATGTAACATCATAAACCTGGTATTGCAGGCGTTTGTTATAGCTTGTAAAGCCTGGTGCAAAATAATCATCCCCTATTCGTTTTCCGTTTAGCTGCGCATCGTAAAGGCCATGGGCAGAGATGTATAAATGCGCTGCCTTTACCTTGTGCCCCAGCATAAATACTTTGCGAAACATGGGGCTTGGTCCGCCGGTTGTATCCAACGCATCATTACTCTGGATCCAGTGCGCTGTCCAGTCATCAGGCTTTAACAGGCCCATTTTCCATAAGTTGATCTGGCTCCAGGGTGATGTTTGGCTCTTATTATTCCAAACCCTTACCTGCCAATAAACTTTTTGGCGCGATGGCAATGGCGGGCCGCCATAATAAATATGTACAGACCGGTCTGACAATACTCTGCCCGATGTCCAAACCAGGCTTTTTCCTTTTATTAGCGACACAGCATTGGTGCCCACCCTTATTTCATAAGCGATTTGGTGTAAATTTCTTTGCAGCGTAATCAATTTCCAGCTTAAGCGCGGGTTAGTAACATCAATGGAGATAGGGTTTATTTTATACTCGCAGCTAAGGTTATCAACCCTAAAGGGTATCGGAATAACTTTTTTTGCCTGCAGTAAACCGGGTGTAAAGATCCAAATTAATAAAACAGTGTATAGCCATGCCTTTTTGCGTTTACTATTCAGGGGTATTAAATTCATACTATAAAACGGGCATTACCTTGTAATTTGGATTAATATACGAAATTATTGCAACCCACTGACGAAGAGAGCGTAAAGAGGCAGCAAATATTTTAATGTTCAACGTTGTGTTGCGGGGGTATCTCCACGCGGGCAGGAAATAAAGTTTTAAAGACTTTCGGATCGTCCTGCTTAATAAGACATAATTATCAAACCTGGTGAACCATTTCAGATACCGCATAAATTGGATACACCCGGATATTTTCATACATTGAGTAATTCTCCAGAGAAAACCGGATTCCAAATGGGGCTTTTTTTTCTGCAAGGAAAAGAAATAAGCTTTGCATTGACCCTTTTCTTCCTGACTTTACTTCAATTGGTATGATGTTCTCTTTTTGCTGAACAACATAATCAACTTCTGCATTACTGCTTTTCGCTTCGCGATGCCAAAAGTATAAACTTTCTTGCCTGTAACATGAAAAGGATTTTAATAATTCCAACCCTACATGCTGTTCTGCAATGGCACCCTTATTAATAATATCAAAATCATCTTCAAGTAGGATCTCAGATATGTCCAACCCTAGTAAGCGTTGAAAAATACCTGTGTCTAATAATAGCATTTTGCGTTTTTTAGGATTGACCTCTGCACCTAAAGGCAAACCGTTTGCGGCAGTATGGGTAACAGGTATAACTAATCCGGCCATCATTAATAAATCTGTAGCTTCTTTGATCTGTTTATGATTAGCTTCTGTAGCTGCTTTTGTGTAGACAAATTTGCCTCCTGATTGTTGTACTACCGAATCAAACACCTCCGAAATCCGCAAAAAGGGCACCTGCTTTTTATATTTTGCAAAGTCGGTTTTTAAAGAAGTTATTAAATCATCAAGCACTTGCCCGCATTTGCTAAGATCATTATTTTGTACATAATCGGCCACAACCTCCGGCATGCCACCAAGTATTAGAAAACGCTTTACATGATTTAATAATTTTTGATGGATAGGTTCAGCAAGTAAATTTTTTAATGATGCTTTTCTTTTAGCATCCAAAAGCTGTTTTTCGCCAATCCCGTCAAGATATTCATCAAAAGATAAAGGATAAATAAAAAGCGATCTGATCCGGCCCACGCCGAAAGAAGGAATTTCAGCAAGTGCAAATTCCAATAGCGAGCCTGCTGCTATAACATGCAGCTCAGGATATTTTTCATAAAAAAACCGAAGTGAAGATATTGCCGGGATACAGGCCTGAATCTCATCGAAAAACAATAACGTTTTACCCGGAATAATTGGGACATTGTATAATATTGATAGATTTTCACACAATTCTTTGGGATTTAAGTCCCCCTCAAATAAACCATGAACCCGCCGCTGCTCTTCAAAGTTAACTTCGAGGAAGTTATCAAATTGCTTTGCCAATTCTCTGATAGCTGTAGATTTACCTACTTGCCTGGCACCA
>JAQBOS010000590.1 GCA_028287925.1 Mucilaginibacter sp.
AGCTAAATATAGTAAAACGCCACAAAGGCCAAAACGCCATAGCAAGAATGATGCGTGAAATTTTGCAGGACAGCAAAATGATCCGCGACCGCTCCGAACATTTATACAACCCGGATAACCTTGACCAGGAAATATTTGAAGATAAGGTACAGGAATATTATTCGCTGCGTTGTGTAACCCAGATTTTAGGCCCGGTTTACGATACCATTGCGCAGGTTGAAAACACGGTTGTAAATGAGCTGAATTCGGTTAATGATAACCCGGTTATCGACCATGAGAACCAGAACATTTTCCACGGTGGTAATTTCCACGGCGACTATGTTTCACTGGAGATGGATAAGTTGAAAATTGCCATCACACGGGTATCCATGTTAGCCGAAAGACAGTTAAACTACCTGCTGAACAGTAAGCTAAACCAGAAATTGCCTCCGTTTGTAAACCTGGGAGTGCTTGGATTAAATTTCGGCATGCAGGGAATGCAATTTACAGCTACATCCACCGTGGCCGAAAATCAAACATTATCGTTCCCGATGTATGTGCATAGCATCCCGAATAACAATGATAATCAGGACATTGTAAGCATGGGCTGCAACGCTGCGCTGATGACCAAACGGGTGATCGACAACTCCTTTGAAGTGCTTGGCATCCACCTGATGACCATTTTACAGGCAATTGATTATTTGGAATGTAAAGACAGGCTATCTACTATTTCAAGAGCGTTATACGACGAAGTAAGACAGATCTTCCCTAAGTTTATTGAAGATGCGCCTAAATATAAGGACCTGGAACGGGTTAAAACTTTCCTTGAATCTACGGATCACATTACATCTTTCTCAAAATGAAATGCGCATTAATCACCGGTGGTTCAAGGGGCATTGGCAAAGCTATTTGCTTAAAAATGGCTATCCTTGGTTACTATGTGCTTGTAAATTATAAAAGCAATATAGAAGAAGCTAAAAAAACACTTGCACTGATAAAAGAAAACGGCGGCGATGGTGAGTTGATCCCGTTTGATGTGGCTGATAAAGAACAGATAAAACAATTAGGCAACTGGATAGAGGCCAACGAAGACAAATACATTGAAGTGCTGGTAAACAATGCCGGCATCCGCGATGACAGCCTGATGGCATGGATGGCCGAAGAGCAGTGGGATAATGTTTTAAAAACCAATTTGGATAGCTTTTTTTACGTCACCCGCTTGGTATTAAACGGTATGCTCACCCGCAAATATGGCCGTATCATTAACATAGTTTCACTCTCCGGTTTAAAGGGCCTGGCCGGACAAACAAATTATTCCGCAGCCAAAGCCGGTGTAATTGGGGCAACAAAAGCCCTTGCCCAGGAAATTGCCCGGCAGGGGATTACCGTAAACGCCTTAGCCCCCGGTTTTATCAAAACGGATATGACCGAAGGGCTCGACGAAAAAGAATTAAAAATGATGATCCCTGCAAGGCGCTTTGGCTTGCCCGAAGAAGTAGCAAGCGCGGCAGCTTTTTTTGCTTCGCCTGAGGCTGCTTATATAACCGGGCAGGTGCTTTCTATTAATGGGGGCTTATATTCCTGATCTATGAATTCCCCTGTTGAAGATATCATCCATCTGATTCCGCAGAAGCCGCCTTTTGTAATGGTGAGCAAATTGCTTTATGTGGACGAATTAACTACCAGGAGCAGCTTTACAATAAACCTGGATAATGTATTTGTAAAAGACGGCATTTTTCAGGAAGCAGGATTAATGGAAAATATAGCTCAAACTGCGGCATTAAGGTCCGGCTATATTGCCAATACCCAAAATAAGCCGGTTGAAATTGGTTATATTGGGGCGATAAAGGATTTTGAGGTGTTTAGCTTACCAAAAGTTAATGATGAATTGATTACAGAGATTACCATAGAAAACCAGGTATTTAATGTTACCGTACTTTTGGGTAAGGTTTGGTATAATGGCACTTTGTTAGCTCAATGCGAAATGAAAGTGTTTATGGACGATAAAACTTACGAAGTTTTAAAAACTTCGTAAGTTTGGAATAATGAGCAAGATGAGCGTAAAGGATGTTTTTGTAGTTGCTGATAATATATTATCCCCGCTTGGTAAAACCACTACTGAAAACTTTACGCAGTTAAAAAACAGTGTATCAGGTGTAAGGCAACATAATGAAGAGGCGCTTTCCCCTACTCCATTTTTCGCTTCCTTATTTGATAAAGACCAGGTTTTTATAGATAATAATGGCTATACCAAATTTGAACAATTGCTTATCGCATCTATAACCGATGCGCTAAAAGCTAGCGATATCGATCCAAAAGACAAAAAAACAGTTTTAATTATCTCCAGCACTAAAGGGAATATCAGCCTGCTCCAAACGGAAGCTAACAGTGCTGAACTGCAAAAAAGAATCTCGATGTCAACCTCTGCCAGGCTGGTTGCTGAGTATTTTGGGTTCCAAAATCAACCCGTAGTTATTTCAAATGCATGCATTTCCGGCGTTATAGCAATTATAACCGGGATGCGTTTGTTAAGAGCCGGGCAATATGAAAATGCAGTAATTTGCGGAGCGGATGTGATCTCGAAGTTTATTGTATCCGGCTTTCAATCTTTCCAGGCGCTGAGTGCCGAGGTTTGTAAACCATTTGATAAAGCACGTACCGGATTAAATTTGGGCGAAGGTGCAGCAACTGTAATCCTTTCAACAAATAAACAATTTGAAGGTAATATAAAAATTAAAGGCGGCGCAGTAAGTAACGATGCCAACCATATTTCAGGTCCATCCAGAACCGGGGAAGAACTGGCTTATGCCATAAAACAAGCCATAAAGGATGCCGATATTTCAACAAATGACATTGATTTTATTTCGGCCCACGGCACAGCAACCGTTTATAATGATGAAATGGAGGCTAATGCGCTTGGGCTGGCAGGCCTGCAAACAGCGCCACTAAACAGTTTAAAGGGCTATTATGGACATACTTTAGGAGCAGCAGGATTAATAGAGTCCGTTATTTCCATTCAATCCCTAAAAGAAAATTTGATAATCTCAACACCTGGCTTTGAAGAATTGGGGGTGATCATTCCGGTAAATGTATGCGCATCACCTACGCGCATTAATGCTGATAATTTTCTTAAAACAGCCTCAGGATTTGGCGGTTGTAATGCGGCTGTGGTGATTGGTAAATAATTATATTTGAAATACCGTTGTCATTGCGAGGTACAAAGCAATCGCATGCTATACAGGGCGAACAGAAATATCTGAAGCCTGAAAAGCGTAAATGCACAGTTCGCGATTGCTTCGTACCTCGCAATGACAAAAAGTTTAACAAGCAAGACAAGCATTGGCAGAAACAAATTACATAACAAGCAGTTGCAGCATCAGCAATGGCACTGTAAATAAGGATATCAATAAGGCATTTGAAAATCAGGGCGTTGATCTTTCCGCTTTCCTGCTTTCCATTTACCAGCATTTTCATTTTAATTATCCAAAGTTTTATAAAATGGATAATCTCAGCAAGTTGGGTTGGTTAGCCGCTGAAATTTTATTGCAGGATGGGTTTAAGAAAGATAATTATCAGCCGGAGGAAGTTGGTGTGGTTTTAGCAAATTCAAATTCAAGTCTTGATAACGACCTGAAATATGTGGATACAATAAAAGAATTTCCAAGTCCGGCGGTATTTGTTTATACCTTGCCAAATATTGTGATCGGCGAAATCTGTATCAGGCATAAATTTAAAGGCGAGCATGCATTTTTTATCCAGGATCCTTTCGATACCACATTTATAGCTCAACAGGTGAATTATCTACTGGATAATGATATTTTGCACGCCTGTATTTGCGGATGGGTTGAAGTTTTAGAACAGGATTACAAAGCAGTTTTGTTTTTGGTTGAAAAGAAAAAAACAGAGAAAAGCTTATTATTTTCGGCGGAAAATATGAGCAGTATTTTTAATAAGGATTGATGGCGAATATGGATCAAACAGTTTATATAGCAGGCGTAGGCGTAATTTCGGCGATAGGGAACAATGTGACTGAACACCTTGCTTCATTTGAACGCGAAGAGGCAGGTATGGCTGAGATCACTTTGTTTGACACCATACACCGGCATACACGCCCTGTGGCAGAGGTTAAATTAACAGATGATGAACTGATAGCCCAAACAGGATTATCAACACACAACGGGCGTACTGCCCTTTTGAGCCTGGTTGCAGCAAGAGAAGCAATGGCTGACGCAGCTATCTCCGGCCTGCAAGAATTAAGAGTTGGCTTTGTTTCAGCAAATACGGTAGGTGGTATGGATAGAAGCGAGGATTTTTTTGTAAAATTCCTGGCTGACAATAGCAAGGGGAAATTAAAGAACGTTTTTGACCACGAATGCGGCAGCATGACAGAAATAGTGGCTGACCAGCTGGGCATAACTGATTTTATGACCACTATAAGCACTGCTTGTTCATCGTCAGCAAATGCCATATTTTATGGTGCCAGGCTGATCAGGAATGATGTGGTTGATGTAGTGGTAGCCGGCGGGGCCGACGCTATTACTAAATTTACCCTCAACGGCTTCAATACCCTCATGATCCTTGACGATGAATTTTGTAAACCATTTGACGAGCATCGTGAAGGTTTGAACCTTGGTGAAGGCGCAGGCTATTTGGTGCTTGTTTCTGATAAGGTAGCCAAAACATTAAATAAACCACTGTACTGCACTTTAAGCGGCTATAACAACAGTAATGATGCTTACCATCAAACAGCATCTTCTCCCGATGGAACCGGCTCATACCTGGCCATGAAAAAAGCATTGGATAAAAGCGGCCTACAACCATCGGATATAGATTACATTAACCTGCATGGAACAGGCACTCCAAATAACGACAGTGCAGAAGGAACGGCTGTAAAAAGATTGTTTGATCCGGTTTATCCGCCAATGAGCTCAACCAAATCGTTTACAGGCCATACCCTGGGCGCAAGCGGCGGTGTAGAAGCCGTATTTTCCGCCCTTGCTATTAAACATGGCCTTATTTACCCCAACCTAAGGTTTGAGACCCGAATGAGCGACTTACCATTTGAACCTGAAAGGAAATTTTTAAAGGATCAGGATCTTAAACACGTTATGTCAAACTCGTTTGGCTTCGGCGGCAATTGCACATCTTTAATATTTTCGAAGATCTGATATGAAAGTATATATCCGCTCAGCCGCCTGTATCTCTGCCCAAAAAACCTTTGGTACTAATGACTTTTTAACGGATGTTGTTGAATATAACAGCACCCGATTACAGGCTATTGAACCCGACTATAAAGAATTTATTGACCCAAAGCTTATCCGCAGGATGAGCCATGTGATAAAAATGGGTGTAGCTGCGGCAAAGGAGTGCTTAAAAAATGGCGATACCGAAATGCCCGGCGCAATTATTACAGGCACTGCTTTTGGCTGTATCGAAGATACGGTAACCTTTTTAACCCGTACTATTGAACAGAACGAAGAACTGCTGCCGCCAACAGCTTTCATACAATCTACCCACAATACAGTAGCCGCACAAATAGCTTTAATGCTTAAGTGCCATGCTTATAATAATACGTTTGTACACAAAGGCGTATCTTTTGAAAGTGCTTTGTTTGATGCCATAATGCTTTTAAAAGAACAGGAAGCAGATAATATTTTAGTAGGCGGAACAGAAGAAATGACCGACACCAGCTTTACTATTTTAACCCGCCTGGGCCTATATAAACGCCGGCCGGTTTCAAATCTTTCACTTTACAAAAGTGAATCAAAAGGCACCATAGGTGGTGAAGGCGCTGCCTTTTTCCTACTTACTGATAAACCATCGACAGACAACCTGGCCGAGCTTACCGCAGTTAACACCTTTTATAAACCCAAAGACACACAAGATATTGAAAAACGGATCACCGCATTTTTAGCAGCCAATTCGTTAAGGCCGGATGATATCGATTTGGTGATCACCGGAAAAAATGGCGATGTAAGGAACGATGAGATCCATAGGCAGTTAAGCAAGTCACTTTTTAAAAATAATTCGCTTGCCTATTACAAACACCTGTGCGGGGAGCATACTGTGGCATCGTCATTTGCATTATGGCTGGCATCAAATATCCTAAAAAAGGGAGTTGTACCTGACGTGATCTTAGAAACTAAATTAAAAGTTGCCGCACCTAAAAAAATATTGATCTACAATCATTACCAAAATAAATATCATTCATTAATGCTTTTGTCGGCTATTTAATTCGTTATGATGGAAACTGTAAATGATGGAATCTTTAAGGTTGATAAATTAGAGCATTCGGATAATTTGATCAAAGCAGAGCTTTCCATCAATACAAACAGTCCCATATTTAAAGGCCATTTCCCGGGACAGCCGGTAGTTCCCGGTGCTTGTATGCTGCAGCTGGTTAAAGAGGTATTGGAAGATGCTTTGGGGCAATCGGTACAAATACAAAAAGCAGCTAATTTGAAGTTTATCGCTATGATTGACCCGTCGGTTACTTCTTCTGTGCAATTAGAGATAGCTTATAAATTAATGGGGGATACGATTAATTTAACGGGTAAATTGAGTGATGGGAAAAAGGTGTGTTTTAAATGCTCCGCCATTGCCGGTGTTGTCACCGGCAATCGATGATGTTTGTGATATAAAATTAGCAACCGGCATTTTACCAGCACAGACTTATTGGTAAATGTTGGTGACAACACCATAGGTCTTCGGAACAAATCATGCAAGCCGTGGCCCTGTGCAATTCCCGTCTTGGGGCGGGGAAGGATGAGGTTTCTCGAACTAGGAATACCCTTGGATAATCAAGCGTAAAAGCTTGGCGCAGAAACCCCTCCCTACGCCCTCCCAAGGGAGGGAATCGCACTTTCCCGCGCTTTTTTCAATCTTCCGAACACCTATGGTGACAACACTATTGGTGGGAGCGTGAACGCTTGAACAGGCGGCGGTTAACGTGCTGGCTGTCGCTTGGAACGCGTTCATCTATATTAATCATTAAAATCCGCTAAATCCCGGTTCTGTGTTCCGCAATATAATCAGCCATTGTAGCCACATCAATAAGCACCTTACGCCCTTCTCTTGGATCCCTTATATCAATCCCATATTCCTTTTTCAACAACACGATCAGTTCAAGAGAATCGATGGAATCCAAACCCAGGCCATCGCCAAATAAAGGTTCGTCGTCTTTTATATCAGCAGGTGTAAGGTCGGTAAGGTTTAAAAACTTTATGATCTGGATTTTTAGTTGTTCTCTTAGTTGCGTAGTGTCCATGCGGGCAATTATATTAAATTCTTTCGTTTTAACCCTATAAAGGTTACAAATTGAAATACAAGCGTTATAATAAACAAAGGTATGATATTGTTTATAACATCCTTTAGTTTTCCTCCCTCGAGGAATAATGTATAGTAGGCCTGCAAACACCAGTGCATCGGTGATATATCAGCAGCCGATTTAAAAAAGCCCTGCATTGCAAAGCTGGGCACCATTAAACCACCAACACAGGCTAATATAACAATTGATACGGCGCCAAACCCATTGGCCTGCTCCTGCGTATCGGCAAATACACCTACGCAAATAGCATAGCTAACCGCGCACCATCCGCAAACAACGGTAACAATAACCAAGGCTAAAATATCGGCGGGTAAATTCAGCGCAGGCAACCCAAAGAACGGGAACAGCCAGATGCCTATTGAAAATATTACTGCAGCCTGCAGCATGGTTACTACCAGGTAGGTGATCTGCTTTGATAACAGACCCACCATATAATTTGTTGGTAATGTTTTAAGCCTGATAAAGCTGCCGCTTACCTTTTCCCTTACCACGCTCCCACCTAACGACATGATGATAAAGAACATGGCGAAAATTGTCCATGCAGGCACGTTGTGCTGGGTAGCGTTTGGTGTAGTGCGGGTACCGTCTTTACTAACCGGGATTTCGTTGATGGCTGTTTTATTATTCAGCATTTCATTTTCTAAACTTGCCGGCAGCTGTTTTTCGTTGATAGAAAAGTAAAGGCTTCTTAACGTCTCCCTGCTTTCAACTAACTGCAGGGCGCTGCGGATTGCTCCCTGTACAGACATCCTGATAGATTCCTGCAAAATGGGGTTATAGTAAACAGTAAGCGGATCAATATCCCCGGCCTCATGCTTAACCGAATCGCCTTCCAGACCAAAACTTTTTAAAGCCTTGCCGGCTATACTTTTTGATTTTGCTGAAACCTTAACCGAAAAATTCGCCGGGATAATAACCCCAAGCGTAGCATCTTTTTGGTGCATCGCATCGGTCATCTGCTTTTCGCTTTGATCACCGCTAACCTGCGACACTTTGAACATGCCTATTTTATTTATGGCTGCTATCAGTTGCTTGCTGGCCTGCCCGGTATCATTGTTATTGATGATGATAGGCAGCCGGTTTTTATTCACCAATTGAAAAGTACTGTTTTGGATACTGGTTACTACCACAACCAAAATAATGGGCATCACAAACATTAGCGAAATGCCCACCTTATCACGCAGCAGGATCCTGAGATCTTTTATTATGGTGGCCTTTAGCTTAAACATCGTTCCTGAGATCCTTTCCGGTTAAGTTCAAAAACATTTGTTCCAGGCTTTCCTGTTTGTGGTCGGCCATTAATTTATCAAGGCTGTCCTCCGCTATAATCTTCCCGTTGTCAATCAACGCAACCTGCCTGCAAAGGTCTTCGGCTTCGCTTAGCTGGTGCGAGGTATAGATCAGCGTGGTGCCGCTTTTATTTAGCTCCAATAAGTAATCAATAATCGCATGGCGTGTTTGCACATCCACGCCAACGGTAGGTTCATCTAAAAATATTACCGCCGGTTTATGAATCACGCCTATGGCAAGGTTTACCCTGCGCTTCATGCCGCCGCTAAATTTTTCAACCGGTTTGTTCCGCACTTCATCCAAACCTAAAATACCCAGCAGTTCATTTGTTCTTTGTTTAATTGTTTTTTTATCAAGGCCACTCCAGGCGCCAAAAAATTGCAGGTTCTCTACCGGACTCAACTCCTGGTAAAAAGAAAAATCCTGCGGAACAAAGCCAAACAGCTTATTTACTGCATTATTTTGTTTGCCAACGTCTTGCCCCAAAAGCTTGATATGCCCTTCATCTGCAGTAAGCAAACCCGTCATCAGGCTAATCAGCGTTGTTTTACCAGCACCATTAGGCCCGAATAAACCAAAGCGCTCGCCTTTAGCTATCTTTAAATTCAGCTTTGAGAATGACACATCGGGGTTACCGGGGTAACGGAAACCCATGTCCTCTACATCTATAGCCAATGGAGCATTTACTGCCATTTTATTTTCTTTAATGTTTCAAAAGCAGCCTTTTCTACTGCAGCAATTTCAAGCAGGTAATCACCCATAGTGTTAAAATCTTCCTGGCTGCCTATCCTGCCTTTGTAAATTCCGGCGGCATGTACAGCGGCCGTACGCCACATGTCTCCTGCTTTAGTAAATATACTGCTGATCTCTGTCAATTGGTTGCCTGGCAGGTAAACATCTGCTTCCTGCAAAAATGCACCGTAGATATAACGGAAACCTCCCCCACCTGTACCAATCTCTTCCTGCATCCTTACCATTTGCGCCAGATACAGGCCAGACTTTTCAAGCCCGAGCTTATCGCGCCACTTTTTTATTTTAAGGCCTGTGTTCTTTATCCCGCTGATCCCCGCAAAGCTTCCGGGGATGCTCAGCATATTATAAACGTTTTTTTTGATCCCGCTTTTAATAGCTTGTTTTATTTGATCATCGGTGATATCCTTATTTTCTTTAGGATAGTAAATATGCCCTTTGGGCGAAAGCGCCCCTTTTGCAAAGCGCACCCTTTCCAACTGGTAGCTATCTAAAACATTGGCAGTTTCCATAATCGGATCACTCACCAAATAGTTATCCCCCTCCTTACCATACACTATTAAGTTATGTGCATTAAAGTGAAACCGGTATTCTTTTGGGAAATAAGGCAGATAATAAACCCCTACCTGGCAGCCTACCGCGTGCCCATTATCCAGGCACTCATCCAAAAAAGTTTGCGCCTTTTCTTTCGATCCAAATTTTTTGCGGACTACCGGAATCTTCAGCGATTTGCAGGTTCGGTTAAAAATAAAACCCGGCATAGTGCGAAACGCAATTGCTGGGCCATTATTAACCTTTATCAGTGGAATATAGGCAAAAAACAAACCTGCCCCAATGCCAAATGCCAGCGGCTCGGTTATTTTACCGCCTGATGCATTCCATAATAAGTTGCTGGTAACGCCCGATTCACAATGTGCAGCCTGACGATGTTCAAAATCAATCTTCATGCACGGTCATAGTTTTAAGGTCTTCCACCTTGGTATTAAACGCCTCAGCGTATTTTTTTAGTTTGTTATCGGACAATTTATTAAACACTTCAGGTTTCAAATGCCGTTTGATCTGCCATTTCCAAAACCCGGTATAGCCCGCTAAAATAGCAATGTCCATCAGCCGGTATTCTATAAAAAACAAAAGCGGACTCGCCTTTCCATCAATCACCTGTTGTTTCGCTGCTGCTATACGTTTTTCAATATCTCCCCATGCCGTATCAAGCGCAGTAATTTTAACATCCCAGCCGCTACTTAGCTCGGTAACGTATTTGCCATTACCATCTGTTGCATAGCAAACTTCTTTGGTTATTTTGCCAAGGGAGCTCAGGTCCTGTGGAACATCATCCTTTTTCATTGGATTAGTTTAGCAAACGGTAAGCATTGCATACATATATGAGAAACGTGCGCTTTCAGGCACTAGTAACAGAATTTTTTCACCTTTTTTTAACCTGCCACTTTTAAACAGCTCGTCAATCATCAGGTAAACCGACGCTGCGCCAACATTGCCTACAGTATACAGGTTAATAAACCATTTTTCGTAAGGGATGCCGCCGCCGTATTCTTCAATCATATCATAGATCTTGCTTTTGAAAAAGTTGCTGCTGATGTGCGGTAAAAAGTAATCAATATCATCAACGCCAAGGCCCTTTTTCTCAAAGATCTCTTTTATTTTTCTCCCGCCCAGCGGAACAATGTTATCGCTTAATAAAGTAATATCCTGTTTTACACTAAAGATGGATTTGGTCATGATCTCTTCGGGGGTATAATCCATAAAACCCTTTAATGAGCCATCTTCCTGTTTCTCGCCCCCCATGTACATACAGGTTTTCATCTCGTTGGCATAGGATACACCTTCTATCCATTCAACACGCAGGGACAAACCTTCTTCATTTGGCTTGTCAGTCATTAAAAAAGCCGATGCCCCATCCGATAACATCCAGCGTAAAAAATCCTTTTGGAAAGCAATGAAAGGATTTTCCTCCATCTCTTTCAGCTTTTGCGCTTCTTCTTCAAACACTTCGGATACCAACAAACCCGAAAATCTTTCCGACCCTGTAGCAACCGCCTTTTTTACCTCCCCTGATTTAATAGCCAGGTAAGCATATTTTAAAGCGTGCATACCCGCACAGCAAACACCAGATGGTGATACTACCTCAATACCCCCAGCCTCTGGCAGCCAGCCGTGCGTCATTACACCGTGGCTTGGCATCATTTGGTCAGGCGACGAGGTACCACATGAAAGCAATTCAATGCCTTGCATCTTTTCCGTGTCGTTATCAAACAAAGCCCTTACGGCTTCGGCAGTCATTTGGGCATTAGTATGGGTTGATTTACGGTCTTTGGTAAGGGCGTAATACCTGTTTACAATGCCATTATTACGCAGTACAATTTTTTTTGATTTTGATGGCCTATTATCAATATACCCAAGATATTGCTCCATCTCGTCATTTGAAACGGGCTCGTTCGGAAAAAATGCTGAAGTATGATTGATATAAACTTTGGTATCAGACATATTGGGATTATTGGTTTGTAACTTGTAAGTATTTTAATTTATTTCTTTTAATTCGTTTGGATGAAAATGGCTTTAAAAATATAGCATCGAGTGTAAGTAAAACAGGTGCTCCTAAAAATAATGCAATAAAAAGATAATATTTAAATGCCGCAAGCCAGGGCGTTCTGTTTTTGCGTTTGGCAATAAACTTTGCCCATACAGCAAATATCGGTTTTGCCCGTGCTTCAATAAACATAAGCTTATAACTAATTTCAACGGCTTTTTGTTCTATTAATTCGTCCTGCAAAGTATCCCATTCATTATTATCCAGGTGTTTAACAACAGTTTGCCCATAATCTGCAGTAGTGGCTATATCATTATCTGAAACACCTGGTTTTGGGAAAATATTTAAATACCTGTCCTTTTTTCCGGTCAGCATCCAGTAAAAAATGGTAACAAAGCTTACCGGGTTTGGGTGTTTATCCAATAACGCCACATTCCCAACTAATTTTGCGCCTGCATCTTTAATCATATTCCGCACCCGGACATAGGAATTTATCCACATATTGCGCCCGGCGCTTATCGTTATAACGGGCGTATCTTTTATTATTGCTTTAAAATCTTCGCTTTGCAATAATGAGTTACTTGGGATGCTTGGCGATAAGAACCATGGCTGATAACCTAAGATCACCAGGTCGTACTTTTCCTCCTTTAAATTTAGCGGTTCAATTGGTTCGGGAATACCTAAAACGCAATTTGGCATCACCGAAAAAAAACTTGATCCCGTCCATGGAAATTTATAATCTGAAACAAGCTTTACCTGTGCTTTTTCAACAGATGCACCTGCCTCAATCAGGGGAGCTGTAAATGTATCAATGATCGTTCCCATCTGGCCCGACTGGGTATAATAAATAGCAAGGATCTTTTTACTCATTTGGGGCAAAGTTAAAACTATCTCTTTAGCGAAGCTGAAAATTCTTCTGCATGCAGCACTTTTGAATTTTTACAATAATCAATAATTGCCTGCTGTACCGATTCGGGTAAGTTTTTAAAATTCTTCTGGACTATTAATTTATCTTTTTCAATATCGTTATGGTACTTAACAATTTTTGGCGCATGTTCCTCAATAGCAAGCCTTAAAAAATGGTATTCTGTATTGTCAGGATCGGCAAGTAAAGCGGTTTCCAGCTTTATGCGGCCTTTCTTAAAAAATTTCAATTTTTGTGATGGGACAGGTACTTTGCCTGCCTTTCGCATTAACAAAGCGCCTTCATAGCCTTCTTTATTAGGTGATGAGGATACCTGTACAACCTCTATCTGGCTGTTTATCGCATCCAGGCCGCCTGAATCCATTACAGTATAAAAAGCAGCTTTTTCAAATTTTTGCTGCGCGGCAGATGTTTTTGCAACCCCGGTAATCAACAGGAAAACAAACAATATTTTCCATTTATAAATCATTTTCATAGCTATCAAACATA
>JAQBOS010000208.1 GCA_028287925.1 Mucilaginibacter sp.
GCTGCCAGTTGATGTGCAGATCAAAAAGCTGGAAGAAACAGCGGCGACCGAAAAGGCGCAATCCGATTTGGTGATCAGCAACATCCCTTTTGGTAAGATCGCGGTATATGATCCTGCTTATAATAAGAGTGGGATTTCAGCCAAAGTGCATACCTATTTTTTTGCTAAAGGGCTGGATAAGATTAAAGATGGCGGGATCTTAGCTTATATAGTTACCGATGCTTTCCTTAATAATCCATCCAATCAGGTGGCTCGGAAATATCTGTTTACCTCTGCTGATCTGTTAAGTGTCGCCGTATTGCCTGCAAATCTGATGAAGGAAAATGCCAACGTAGAGGTTGGTATGCACCTGATATTGGTCCAAAAAAATGATACCAAAGAAACGCTGACTGAAGCAGAAAGCCACCTGATTGATACCGTTGAGGTTGCAAATTCATTTGGTAAATACTACATGAACGCATGGTTGGCCGATAAAAATGAACTGGTCTATGCTGACGAGATTATTGAGGGTACCAATGCAAGAGGCAAAGCGTCAAGAGTGGCCTGGCAAAACGGCGAGATGCAGGACATCGTTCCTTTGCTCAAAGAACAACTCGTTGCAGGTTTTGCAAATTTCAATTATGCCAAATGGGAGGCCATTTCCTTTAGCGAAAAGGAAGCACAACTTAAACAGTTCACCTTTTTACCCGTACCGCAACTACTAAAATCAGATGATAAACCAGGACAGAATTTTGGCCAGTTAGGTTTGTTTGATGCGCCGGTGCAGGCCGAGCAGGACAACAAAGCGCTGCCTTACCTGGATGATTTGGATAAACAATTCGTGGAACCCGGTACCGCGCGACAAATCAGTGTTATCCGCACCACGACAAGACCATTGCATGATAGCATTGTATTGTTGACTGCCCGTGCCAAAGCAAATAACAGGTATGCGTATAAACTGTATAGTAATCTTTCAGAAATTTCCTTTCCCGGTAAATGGATGACCGGCCTCACCCTTGGCCAGGAGTTGGATACCCTATCGGTTAAATTGAAACAATTCGGCCACGACTTTCGCTATGAAGGAGATACAAGCCTTGAACCGGCTTTCAAATTGCAGCCTGACAAGCCAAAAGCCTTTACTGACCTGAAACTTTTTTATATTAAGGATACCCTGGTCATTTTTAACGGCAAGCTCGGCCTGATTGGTGAGCCGCATGACTTTGAGGCAAAATTTGAAGTCCTCGATCCGCAGCCTGAACTGCCGTTTTATGAGGACTACCTAACACTGCGGGATATCTACCTCGAACTTTCGGGTTATGAAAATGAGCATAAAATCCAGTTCCCCGAACTGCGGAAATCCCTTAATTTTTATTATGAGGCTTTCCTTGCCAAACATGGCGAACTAAATAGAAATATCAACCGGAACCGCATCTTAAATGATGCTGCATTAGGTTTTAAAATGCTGTCTTCCCTTGAAATTAAGGACGGGGACAAATTTGTACGTTCCGATATATTTTATGGTCCGCTCTTTCAGCAAAAGGAAATGCTGAAAACAGATGATCCCGCCGAAGCACTCGCCCGATGCTTGAATGACACAGGTAGGGTTGACCTTGCGACTATTGGACAGATCACCGGTTTAACAGCCGATGAGATCATTCTCCAACTGGATAAGCAGATCCTGTTAAACCCGCAAACACTAAACTGGGAAACTACCGACAACTACTTGTCAGGCAACGTTGTTCAGAAATTAAATACAGCAGAAAGACTGGCATTAGAGGAACCACAGAACTTACAGTTTGCCAGAAGCCTTGCCGCCATTCGTAGGGTTCAACCGGAAAGAATTCCTTTTGAAAGGCTTGATTTCAACCTGGGTGAACGATGGGTGCCCATTGATTATTACCAGCGTTTTGCCACCGACCTGTTTAAGCTGGATACCAAAATTAATTACCTGGTTTCGGTTGATGACTATAAGGTAAGTTATGGTAAAAAGGGTAACACGATAACCAACGAAGAGTTTTTGGTGTCGCCAAAGGAAAGCAATAAAATCACCGGGCATACTTTAATGGAGTATGCGCTCCTGAATACCAATCCGCATATTACCTACACGGTAGAACAAAATGGTAAAGTGGTGCGGGTGCCGGATACGGAAGCGATCCAAAATGCCCACAGGAAAATTGATAACATCCGTGCGCGTTACCTGCTTTGGTTACTTGAATTGCCTAATGAAGACAAGCAGTATTTAGAAAAGTTATACAACGACACTTACAATTGTTATGCACTTCGGGAGTTTGATGGCAGCCATCTGACCTTCCCAGGGCTTGATTTCAAAGCTTTACGAATATCTGACCTGTACCCATCACAGCGGAATGCTGCCTGGCGGTTGATTCAAAATAACGGGGGCCTGATTGACCATGAAGTGGGCTTAGGCAAAACCTTGACGATGATCATTGCCGCCATGGAAATGAAGCGCCTCGGTATCGTCCATAAACCTATGATACTTGCCCTAAAGGCTAATGTACAACAGATCACCGATACGTTTCGTCTTGCTTATCCTAAAGCCAAACTATTGGCACCGGGGGAAAACGATTTTGAACCAGCCAAGCGTAAGCGGATTTTTCACGAGATAAAAAACAACAATTGGGATTGCATCATTTTAACGCATGACCAGTTCGGTAAAATCCCGCAAGACCCGGAAATCCAACGGCAGATCTTAGCTATTGAACTCGAAAATACGGAGCTTGATTTACTCGCTCTGCAGGATACAGGTGAAGAGATCACCCGTGAAAAGCTCAAAGGGTTAGAGATCCGAAAGGAAAACCTGGAAGCCAAGCTAAAAAGCGTCTTGGATGCCATAGAACACCGGAAGGATACCGGCATAAATTTCCGGGAAACCAATATTGACCATTTGTTCATTGACGAATCCCATAAATTTAAAAACCTCACTTTCACCACCCGGCATACCAAAGTTGCCGGTTTAGGTAACATGGCTGGCAGTCAGAAAGCGCTCAATATGCTTTTTGCCATCCGCACCATACAGGAACGCTACGACTCAGACCTGTGCGCAACTTTTCTTTCCGGTACGCCAATTTCCAACAGCCTGACCGAAATGTATTTGATCTTCAAATACCTCCGGCCAAGGGAATTGGAAAGACAGCGAATTTCCAATTTTGATGCCTGGGCTGCGGTATATGCCCGCAAGACAGTTGATTTTGAATTTACAGTTACCAATGAGATCAGGGCCAAGGAACGTTTTCGCCATTTTATCAAAGTCCCGGAACTGGCTTTGTTCTATAACCAGATCACCGATTATAAGACAGCCAAGCACATCAATTTGGATAAACCGGAAATTGATGAAACACTGGTCAATATAAAACCCACGCCAGATCAGCAGGACTTCATTAAGCGGCTGATGCAATTCGCCAAGACCGGTGATGGCACACTTATCGGAAGGCGGCCCTTGACTAAAGACGAAGATAAGGGCCGGATGCTGATCGCTACCAACTATGCCAAGAAAATGGCGGTGGATATGCGCCTCGTTAACCCGGCTAAATACGGCGACCATCCCGGCAATAAGGTCAATGTCTGCGCACGAAATGTCGCTGAGATCTATCATGAAAGTACCCCCCATAAAGGTACGCAGATCATTTTTAGCGATATCGGTACGCCAAAAACCGATGAGTTTAATGTGTATGATGCACTACGTGATAAGCTGGTAAATGATTTCAATATTCCTGCGAATCAAATCACGTTTATACACAACTGGGCGACGGATAAGCAGCGGAAAGAGCTGTTTAGGAAAATGAACACCGGAGAGATCAGGATTCTGATCGGTAGCACAGAAAAAGCCGGGACAGGTTTAAATGTTCAGGAACGAATCGTTGCCATGCACCATTTGGATATTCCATGGAAACCTTCCGAACTGGAGCAGCGGGATGGCCGTGGTGCCCGGCAAGGCAATTGGTTGGCCAAAAAGTGCTATGGCAATAAGGTGAGGAATTTCATTTATGCGGTGGAGCAATCGCTGGATAACTACAAATTTAACCTGCTTAAAAACAAGCAGATTTTTATCAGCCAGATGAAGAATAATGAATTGTCCGTGCGTACCCTGGATGAAGGCGCAATGGACGAACAGAGCGGGATGAGCTTTTCTGAGTATATCGCGATTTTATCAGGCGACACATCCTTACTTGAAAAGACACGGCTTGAAAAAAAGGTTGCCGAATTAGAAGGCTATAAGGGCGCTCACTTTAAAGAAGTGTCCCGAAGCCGATACCTATTGGAAGACCTGGAAAAGAAAAGCCGCGATACACAATCTACTTTGGAGCTGGTGCGAAAGGATGAAATTAGTTACAAACAAGTGCTGAAATTTGACGAGGACGGAACCAAGTTGAATCCACTTAAATTAAAGGATGTTCTCTTTGCGGACACCGTTGCTATCGGTAATCACCTGATTGGGTTATACAAAAACTGGTCACCCACTGATTACAACCAACCTGACCTTCATTTAGGTGAATTGTACGGTTTTGGACTTTTTATCAGGCGGAAGCTGCAAACGGTTGATGAAGGATTTTCAATCAGGATCACGCATGTAACCTCGCTGTATGCGGAGAGCCTGTCTACGGGCATTAAATATATGCAAAACGGCGGGGCACCCAATATTGATAACCCCAAACATGCAGCCAGGTACTTTTTGGATGCGATCAACAGGGTTGTTGGAATGGCCGAACGCTACGAAAAGGAATTGGATGGTATCAACAAACAGATTCCTGAAGTTCGCGACCTTTCGCAACGGCCTTTTGACCAGGAATATGAACTGGCTTCCTTAAAAAGGGACATGGAGACTCTGGATCTGCAAATCAACCAAAAAATAGCGGAAAGGGAAAAGCAGGCACAGGGGAACCAATTGATTATTGAAGAAGATCCCGTGCAAGAGGACGTGGAATTAGCCGCAACCCAGTTAAAACGTTAATAAAAATCAATTTCATGAATATAGTAAACACTAACACAAGGCCGCGCCCTGTCATTGAATTGGACGGTACTCCTTTTTATGTTGATGCCCAATGGTTGTACCTTATTCAGGTCGGAAATCCCGATAACAGGATCGACATGCAGGAAGCATGTTCCTATAAGGACCACATGGAATTGTGGTATGATCCAACCATCAAAAATGTCTTCCTCGGTTCACATAGAGAGCCTCCTCCTGAACACATTCAAATTTATTGGTTTCATTCTTTTAACGCTTTTGACCCCGTTGGCGCAGCGGCACTGCTGGACGAACTGAACCCGGAATGGAGATCAGCTTGTAAAACCGACCTGCCAATTATTGCTATTGCCGGCAGGCAATTCTACGTGGATAAAGAGGACGAATGTTTTTGTGAAGTGAACAATTGCTGGAATTGCATCAGTTTTAAGGATATCGTTCGCCGGAAGAAAATAAATGGCCTTTATATTAATTTAAACACGCACAATACCGCATTCCTACATGAACTGGACGATGCAACTTCACTTGCAAGTTTGCCCAATCATATAGTTTTTGCACCTGTTGCTAATGGAAGAAAGGCGAAAAAGAGCATTGAAAAAAACCTTCGGCAAAACAAAAAATAACCATACTGAAATTTAGCCACTACTGTGAGCCAAACATGCCACCCGCAAATGCCTGTGGCTTTTTTATTTTAATTCATTTTGAAATGGAGGAAACGAGAGAGCAGCAAAAACTCCACGGATTTTTGCAGTGCGCCATTTACTTATCCATACTATTAGAAGCTGCCATTTTCATTTACCGTGATGCCCCTTTCTGGGGCGTTTTTTTTACCCCACTGGATAGGATCAGTCACCTTATTATTTACTCCAACCTGGTCTATAGTAAGTTAACCACGTTTGGCCTTATCTGCCTGGTGAGCATCGGTACGCTGGCAAAAAAGAAAACAGACCTTGATCCTAAAAAGCATATCATCTACCCGCTAACAATCGGTCTGTTTTTGTTCTTCGGTAGCCTTGTTTTTCAGGGACGTGCCTCCCCGGAAGCATTTGCCTATACCAGCTGGTATAGCCTGCTTTATATGATCAGCTCTTTTGCCGGGGCATTGATGGTGAGCCTGTCCATGGACAATATTTCCAAGTTCATCAAATCCGGTTTAGGCAAGGATAAATGGAACACCGAGGCCGAAAGTTTCATGCAGCCGGTTAAGCTGGTGGATACCCCTTATTCTGTGAATATCCCTATGCTTTTCTATTACAAGGGAAAAGTGAGAAATGGGTGGATCAATATCTGTAACGTTTTCAAAGGGACAATGGTAATCGGGACCCCAGGCTCCGGTAAGAGTTTTTCAATTGTAAATCCGTTCATCCGCCAACTGATAAATAAAGAATTTTCTGTATGCCTATATGATTTCAAATTTCCGGATCTCGGCCATATAGCATATTACCACTACCTGCTTGCGAAGCAAAACGGTAAATTGAAAGGCTTTGCCTTCCATGTCATCAATTTAAATGACATCGAAAAAAGCCGTAGGATAAACCCATGGCGGGCAGATTATATCCGCTCTTTGGCAGATGCGGCAGAAACTGCCGAAGCCTTAGTGGAAGCGTTAAAAAAGGGGGACAAATCCGGAGGCAGTGACCAGTTTTTCACCCAATCCGCGATCAACTTTTTAGCTTCGTGTATTTACTTCATGAGTAAATACAAAGGGGGCAAGTACTCCAGCTTTCCCCACGTGTTGGCCTTACTCAACTGCAGTTATGAAGAGATATTCAACGCGCTGACATCTGAACCTGAATTAAGACCCTTGCTTTCACCATTTATGACCGCATACAATGCCAAGGCATTTGATCAGTTGGAGGGGCAGATTGGTACACTTAAAATCTTTGTCAGCAGATTGGCGACTAAGGAAACTTATTGGATTTTTTCGGGGAATGACTTTGACCTTAAGATTTCAGCCAAGGAAAATCCGGGTATCCTGGTATTGGCAAACGATCCCAGTACGCAGAATATCAACTCGGCCTGTTATTCCATTGTCGTGAATAGGTTGACCAAATTGATCAACACCAAAGGCAATTTGCCCTCCGCTTTGATCGTCGACGAAATGCCATCTTTATATATAAATAAGTGCGATAACCTGATCGCAACTGCCAGAAGCAATCGCGTATGTGTATGTCTTGGGCTTCAGGAAATTCCGATGCTTAACCAGCAATATGGGAAAGATACAGCCGCCGTATTAACCTCCGTTATCGGAAATGTAATATCAGGTTCAGTCCGAAATAAGGAAACACTGGAATGGCTGGAACGGCTTTTTGGTAAATCTAAACAGATCGGTGAAAGCTTATCTATTGACCGTAACAAAACTTCTACTTCCCTGAATGAAAAACTCGAAGCTCTTATTCCTGCCGGAAAGATTGCTTCACTCAATTCCGGCGAAATGGTGGGCGTAATTGCCGCCGATGCACAAGAAAAGTTTACCGGAGCTTTTGAAACATCTGCTATTAATTGCAGGATTAATCTCGACATGGAGGCGATTAAAAGGGAAGAAAAAGGGTACAAGGCATTACCCACCTTTTATGATTTCGGCGGGAAACTGGATGAAAAATTGAGACAGAACTTCAACCAAATCAGCCAGGAAGTACAGGAAATCGTGCTGGCTTTTAGGCCCCCTATCCCATTAACAGTTAAAGGAACCATGAAACCCAATAAGACATGACAGACGATGAACTAACCGGAACAATTGTAATGGTCCACCCGGAGTTATTTGATGACCCGGTTGGAAGGAATGGTGAGATCGGGGTAATTACGGTTACGGACCTATCGGATGATTTGGTTCGCGTGAAATTCGAAGATGACCAAAGAGGGCTTTATGCTACCAACGCCCTGTTGATATTTAAACCTTCCGAGCAGATCTATCAGCAACTGAAACAGGAAGCGATGCAACTTACTCCCGCTACATTTAAAGACCTCAAAAATATTGCGCTGCTATTAGACTATGGCACTCCGCAGCAACAGCGAAAGGCGATGGAAATAGCACAAAAAAATCCGGTATCGGCTTCTTCCGCGCTGGTTTCATTGGAAGAAAGCCTCGGTATTAGCCAGACTTATAAACGGGGCAGGTAATAGGCAACCAGTAAACCCGCAAAACACCTAAAAAACATTTAAAACAACAATTATGAAAGAGGAGGAAACTACGGGTTTAATGGTCATGGTTAGCCCAGACCTTTTGACTTCTGACCACGTTAACAAAATTGGCAAAATTGAATCTGCAAACTTTACAGAGGACGAAATCTGGGTAAGATTTGAGGATGAGGAAGTGGATTGTTTTAGTCCCGAAACCTTATTTGTCCTTAAAAGCGCTGACGAACTTAATAAAATGGTGGAAACTCATCGAACCTTTTTTTGGGCGCACGTAATTAAAAATCTGCAATCCCTTGCCTTGCTTCGAGTATCCGGATCAGAAAGCGACCTAAAGAGCGCTTTTACCTGCTTGCAGAACGACCCCGGACTACAAAGCATTGCCACAATTCAGTTGAACGAGATTGTCGACTATGCTCCAAGGCGGAAAATAGGCAGGTAAAATCTTAAAAATTAAATATTATGGAAAATGGAAATTTAACCGGGACACAAGTTCTGGTACTGCCGGATTTGGAAAACGACACCGGCACAAAACGCGGACACATCGGTGTGCTGACTATGACCTTTTCAGAAAAGGAAAACTATGTAAGGTTTCCACAAGGCGGGGAAGCTTACTTTCCTGCCGGACAGGTACTAATGTTAAAAGATAAACAGGAGGTTTTCAACGACATTACCAATAACGGGTCATCAATGCCCCTCGATGATTTTAAGGCTATGTACAAAATCATGCTGTTACAGGACAGGGGTACTTCCCAGGCCTTGTATTCTGCGCTGGCCATAGCAAATGATACCCCTGGCATTCAGGAAAGGGTATTAGAACCCATCACCCCAACACAAAAACAGGAGCTGTCCAAAACCTACAGCCGATGAAAATACTGATCAGCTTCTGCCTGATCTGCCTGCCCCTCAGACATCTCCAAATAAATTCTGACTTCGGTTACCGTATCCACCCGATTACCGGCAAATATGCCATGCATGCAGGTGTTGATCTCAAAGCCCGGCATGATACAGTTTATGCCATCCTTAATGGCTTGGTAAAATCCACCGGCTATGACGATGGATTAGGAATTAACATCCGGCTGGCTCATGGCGATGTCGAATCGGTTTATGGCCACCTCAGCCAAATTTTAGTACTAACAGCCGATAGCGTAATTGCTGGTGAACCTATTGGCATCACCGGCGCTACCGGACATGTGACCGGCGAGCACCTGCACTTCAGTATTTGCTACAGGCACAAATACATCAATCCAATTAAATTTTTATATGAACTGCTAATTAAACAAGAAAATGAACGACAAAAATTTCAAAAAACTTCCCATCCAGCTTTCGGAAAAGCTGATAGCGGAAATCAAAGATGGAAACTCCCTGTTTCAAAAACCGGTTAAAGAAAACGGCAAACCAGCATTTGTAACACCGATTAATCCTGTTACTGGTAATGGTTATAGTGCAATGAATGCAATCATAATGGGTATGAAGCGACATGACGATCCGCGATGGATGTCGGCCGAAGCCGCCCGCTATGCCGGTAATTGGGTCAAAAAAGATGAACAAGGAACACTCATCTAATTTCCAAAAACCAAGGACATCCAGGCAATCCGTACGGCAGAGGGGGACCGGATCATCAAAGACGTGGTA
>JAQBOS010000224.1 GCA_028287925.1 Mucilaginibacter sp.
TTTCCAACGTGATCTGTTCGATATGCTCGTCACCAACCTCAAGGGTCGGATCCAGTGTTTTCGCCTCTTTCAGTTCAATTTCCAGGTCATCATCCTCGCTAAAGCCATCTTCCATAACCTTACGGGAACGCCAGATCTCCAAGACACCGTTATCCGTATTAACAATTACGTCGCAATAATCGACGGTGCCATATTTTTTCCTGATCATGCTTCTGAAAACGTCTTCCAGCACGCTCATCATCGTTGGGCGATCGATGTTTTTGAAATCTTTAAATTCCTGAAAAGAATCAATTAAATTAATATTGCTCATTTTTCATTAAAATTGTTTTTTCATTTAAGGCAATGAAGCTATCATGAGCTCGTTCATTAGTTTTTTAAGCTGTAGCTCATGATGGTTCCTACTTGAATGATATTAAAACTTTTGTTTCTGTTATTTTATCAATTGGGATCACGCTCTCAACAGTCTCGGCCTTTTTCCCTTTTTCTTTTATTATTTCTTCTACTATAATGGCATCTTCCGTAATACCGGTAAGCTTGCCTTCGCGTTTGGCGCCATCCGCCATTTTAATAGCTAATGAGCGGCCAACGTTTTTTGCATACTGCCTGGCGGATGTTAGCGGCGTATCAATCCCGGGTGATGAAACCTCCAGGTTATAAGCAGTTTCTATCACATTTTCCTCTTCCAGATGGAAGCCAACATGCCTGCTTATGGCCACACAATCATCAATCCCTATCCCATTATCACCATCAACCAATATCATCAGCTTCCCGTTACTGTGCATTTTTATATCCACTAAAAACAGGTTTGGCTTATCGGCTATTTTCTCTTCTACCAGTTCCTTTACTCTTTTTTCAATATTCACTATCTCTCAAATAATTTGATTGATAAAATAAAAGAGGGGACAAACGCCCCCTCTTTTTTAATTCAGATGCAAATATAGGTGTTTTTATTCGAAATTTCAAATGCTTTTTAGTTGATTGAGTTAGATTTAGTTGATTAAGTGAATGGTTGGGGCTTTTTAACAACTTAATTAACAGAATCTAACCTAATCAACTTTCATAACTTAATCACCAAATCACTATACCCTACCGTACCTAATCTCTTCTTACCTTTAATATAGTCCCACACGTTTTCGCCTTTAAACTGGTAATAGCGCATAAAGTAGGTTTGCCCTTTTATAAAAGCGGTGTCGGGTGTAAATATTACCGCGCTATCTTTTAGGGTATAACGACCATGCTGTACAGGCTGATAGTTTTTCAGATCGGTATCGGCAGGCATGCGGTAAACCGGCAAAAGGCTTTCCCACATCCCGGGTATTGAATCGCGGCCTATTTCGCTAACGATGGCGTAATCCAAGCCCTTAAATTTGACAGAGCGGTTGCTGTCGGTAAGGCTGATGTGTACAACAGGCGCTTTTGGCTTTGATGTGCAGGCAAAGCAAAACAGCAGTAAAACCCATGCAGATTTTTTCATGGTCAAATATCGGGAAATTTGTCTGAATCACTGTTATTTTGATACTACGCCAAACTTTTTGTTCCGGGTATCGAGCACCAGGATGGCGTTCAAAAATAATTTGTTCCCGGTCATCCCTCCAATCCCCATCTTCATCATTTGCTGGATCTGCGTATCACTTGCACCTTCTATATAAGTAGCGAATTTGATTGGCAGCTTATGCGAAGCCAGAACCAGGCTGTCAGGAGTGGCAACGGTATTGGCAGTAAGGGTTTTACCCCACGATTTTACAGGATAGGATACCGGGGACGTATTTGGCATGGCAAGGGCAGTGCAAATTTCCTTGCTTGTTAATAGCTCAAAGGCGCTAGAGCCTGTGTCAAAATACAACAGTGACTGTTTGCCGCGGATAAGCGCCGGCAAGAGGATGCTGTTTTGTATAAACATAAAGGAGGAGAGCTTAACCCTGGCATTAATGCCAGGTGGGATCGAATCACATACCTCAAGCTGTTTCCCTGGATAGTTTATTATTACCGTTTTATTGGCGATCAGGTCAACCCCTAATGTGCCTATAACCGTTATGTCTTTGCTATCCCAGCTTATGGCGGTATCTCCAAAATCTTTTAAGCCTATCTCTTTAGCAAAGATCTTTTGTTTGCCTAACAAAAAGGTGAGGTCATGCAGTTTTGCCGAGGTGTCTGTAGCAGGAATACCCTGGCCATATTTTGCCCGGATAGCTCTTAACGTGTTTTTATAAAAAAGTGAATGCGGCGCCCCCAGATCAAACTGCATATAAAACTGTTTTGGGCAACCCGGAAGACGAACCGGGATAAGCAAAGCCGAATAAGGCTCCCATTTTGCATTAACGGTATCGCCAAGCCAGGTGAATTTAATTTTATAAGCTGCGGCCGGCTGTTGCAGCGAGCTTGTGGACTGAGCACTGGCATTATTGAAATAAAAACAAAAAAGGATAATAATACTGGCAAATAGTTTTGTCTTAATGAGGGTTGATGGGTGCATGGTGTAAATAATTTGAGCCAAAAATAGGCCCCGTCCCCGGGATTTCAGACCGACATTTACACGACGTTTACACGCTAATTAAAGGAAAGCGTTTGAACTTTCCTTAGGTTGAGGATAATGATGATTGCATTTACCAGGTACATCGTAAAAAAAGGGATTAAGTAATTAATAAAATGCGGGTCTGGCAGATAGCTCTTTTGAAGAAAATTAATTAGCAGCACCAGCAGGAAAAACAGCATCGTAGCAATGATCCAGTAAATTTGAGTGCGGATCACACTTCTTGCAAACTGCCGTACTTCGGCGTTTTGCTCCTTCCGTTTATTTAATAACCATGAGGGTATTAAAAAGTGGATATAAGGCAACAACAGGTACGAAAAACAGGAAACACAAAGCAGCGTTAAAAAGTGTTTGGTTTCCTCCGTGTTATCATCAACGGGCTTTACGGAAAGTTCTTCAAACGATAGGTCCAAAGCCCCTGCTACTGCTTTAAGGGTATATTTGCGTGGGGTGCTTTCGCCACTTTCAATTCTTTGGATGGTTCGCACGTTAACCTTCATTAAACCAGCCAGCTCTTCCTGCGTAATTCCTTTTTTATTTCGTGCGGCGGAAATTTTTTGGCTAAGTGTCATCTATTTAATAAACATACCAAATGCGCCTGTATTTTACAACAGAACGCATTAAATATTCAGAGTAAACGCATTAAAAGGAGGCTCCGATGGAGCCCAAACAGGAATATTGCGATTTTCTATAAACAGGATACTCCTCCGGAGTGAAAAATCAGCATTAAATCATTTAACAGCTCCGGCGGAGCAGCCTGTTTATAGCCAATTTGCTAGAAGGTATGTAAGGCTCCATCGGAGCCTCCTACAAATTTGCCTGGCAGGCCATAAGAAAAATGATTTATTTTAATGCGTTTGCCCTGGTTAAATCAAGTTTGCTATTATTCGCTCCTTAAACTCCTTACCGGGTTTGCTATAGCCGCTTTAATAGCCTGGAAGCTTACCGTGAGCAGGGTTATTACCAGAGCGCCCACGCCTGCCCCGGCAAAGATCCACCAGGAAAGATCAGTACGGTATTGATACTTTTGCAGCCAGTTATACATAAAGTAAAATGCTATGGGCGTTGCAATTACAAATGAGGCAATCACCAGCATCACAAAATCTTTTGACAGCATGCCCCACAGGTTTAGTACCGATGCGCCTAAAATTTTTCGTACGCCAATTTCTTTGGTGCGCTGTTCTGCCACAAAGGAGGCTAATCCGAATAAACCCAGGCAACTGATCAGGATTGCCAGCGCGGCAAAAAAGCCCGAGAGTTTCCCTATCCGTTCTTCGGCAGCAAATTTGGCTGCATAATCATCATCAACAAATTTAAATTCAAACGGGGCTGCCGGGATAAGCTTTTTAAATACCCCTTCTATTTTTGGCAGGGCATTAGCGGTGCTTACATGTGGGCTGATCTTAATAAAGATCCAGTTTTTTGAATCGTCAGGCGATAAAAAGAAAATGGTAGGGTAGGCCGGTTCGAAGGGAGAATTCATTACCATATCTTTTATCACCCCTAAAACTTTAAAGTTTTTTGCTTTGTACCTGTCCCATTGCATGGTTTGCCCTACCGGGTTTTTAAGGCTCATGTATTTTACAGCGGCCTCGTTTATTACAAACCCGGTTGAGTCTTTCAACTCCCTCGAAAAATCCCGTCCGTCAATAAATTTCCAGCCAATGGTTTTGCCGTATTCATAAGTAACCGATAAGGTGCCAAACTGGTCTTTAAAAGACGGATCTTTACCCTTCCAGTTAAAGCCGCCGTTTCCTGAATCAATCCCGGTAACCGCGCTGGCCGATTCGGCTATTTCGGCAACCGCGCCAGTACTTTTAAGCTCATTTCTAAGCAGGTCATATTTCCCCTGGAAATCAGGCGTTGCCATTGGCACGGCAAGCAAGCCTTCGCGGGTGTAGCCAACCGGGCGGTCTTTTGCAAACTGAATTTGCCGGTAAACTATAATCGTACCTATTATTAACGCTATAGAAACCGTGAATTGCACCGTAACCAGCACCTTGCGCGGAATAGCTGCGAACCGGCCGGCCCTGAATGTACCTTTCAGTACTTTTACCGGGTTAAATGATGATAAATAAAGCGCAGGGTAGCTGCCTGCAATAATCCCGGTAAAAAATGTAAAAGTAATGCCGCTAAGCCAGAAGAAGGGATTTGTCCATAATATGTTCAGCGTTTTATCAGCCACACCATTAAACCAGGGCAGTATAAGCAGCACAAGCACAATGGCCAGTAAAAAAGCAAATACCGATACCAATAATGATTCGGAAAAGAATTGAAAGATCAGCTGCCCTCGCACTGAACCTACCGCTTTGCGGATGCCCACTTCCTTAGCGCGTTTTTCAGACCGGGCAGTGCTCAGGTTCATAAAGTTAATGCAGGCCAGCAGCAAAACAAAAATGCCGATAATGCCATAAAACCAAACCGCACGCAAGGCTTCACTTTCTATGCGTTCACCTGCGTTGCCAAAGCTGGAATATAAGTGCCAATTGCTCATGGGCTGAAGAAATACTGACGGTTTGGCGGCCGCCTCTTCAGGCCCCACATGCGGCGTTTTCAAGTCTTTAATTTTGGCTGAAACCTTATCAAAATCGGCATTAGGCGCAAGCTGCACAAAAATATTTACCCAATTATTGGTCCAATCATGTGCCTTTTGGGCAACCCAATTATTTGCGGTGGCATACAGGTCCCATGTAGAAAAAAAGGTAACATTATTAAGGTCGGTGTTGTGCGGAAAATCTTCATAAACACCGGTAACCTTTACATTTAGATTATTGTCTATCTTCAACACCTTATCCATTGGGTCGGCATCGCCAAACAGTTTTTTAGCTAATGATTCACCTATCATAATAGAATTAAGATCATTTAACCCCGCGCGGCTGCCCCTTAGCATTCTTAAACTGAACATTTCTGTAGCTTCAGGCTGCATAAATTTACCCGACTGGCGGAATTTTTTATCGCCAAAGGCAATCACATGATCCTCCGTTTGGGTTGATAAGATCACTGATTTAAAATCCTGTTTATATGCCGATTGCAGCGCAGAGCCCAATGGCATTGGCTGCGAGGTACGGGCGCCGTTTGCCAGTTTCCATTTGGTCATTACCTGGGCAACGCGGTCATAATTTTGAAAATACTTATTAAATGACAGCTCATCATGGATCCATAAGCCAATCAATATGGCCACGGCCATGCCAACGGCCAGGCCGCCAATATTTATGAAAGACGAAACACCATTTTTAACGAGGTTGCGCCAGGCAATTTTAAGGTTGTTTTTAAGCATGATAAGCAATATTGAAGTTTATGGTCCGGTTAATTATAGCAATATGACGCAGCTCCCGGGCGCCAGGTTGCACCTTTTTTTAATTTTATTGGCAATTATTTTTGAATAAAAATGCGCTTCGGATCTCACCTCGAAACGCACCTCATAGTGTTTCAACTAAATCTCAGATACCACCTTGATGAACCTACGTTCTTTTTAGCAGGCTGCCCAAATCATTCGCTTCTCAGACTTTTGACAGGATTTGCCAGCGCCGCTTTTATCGCCTGGAAACTAATGGTGATTAAGGTAATGACTATAGCCGCTATACCCGAAGCGATGAACACCCCTACTCCGATGCTGACACGGTAGGTGTACTTTTGGAGCCAATTGTGCAGGTAATAGAACGCCACCGGCGAGGCAATGATGCAGCTAATGACCACCAGCACGATAAAATCCCGAGACAGCAGCACCCAGACCTGCGCTATGGTTGCACCCAAAACTTTACGGATGCCGATCTCTTTGGTGCGCTGTTCAGCAACGTAAGCGGCTAACCCGAACAGCCCCAGGCAGGATATAAATATGGCCAGCCCGGCGAACACGCCCGCCAGTTTGCCCACAAGCACCTCCAGGTTAAACTTGTGCTCATACTCTTCGTTCACAAATTTGTATTCGTAGGGGTAAGCCGGGTTATATTTCCCAAATATCTTCCCGATCTTGTCGATAGCGTTATGTGTACCGGCGTTTTTCGCCAGCCGGTACGTCACCACAAATCCGAAGGGATTATGTCCAAAAACAGCAGGCTCTACCGGGCTATAAGGTGATTCCATCAGCGCGTCTTTTACCACGCCGATGATCCTTACCGGTTTTGCATTGAAATTGATGGTTATTAATTGATTAACAGGGTCTTTTAAACCGACACGCCTAACCATAGCTTCATTCACTATCACATTCAGCGTGTCGCTTTTCCAGTCGCCCGTGAAATTGTGCCCGCCGGCAAAGGTCATCCCCAAAGTCTTAAAATAGTCTTCAGACACCCATATCGCGCCGATGTTCACATTTTCGTCGCCCGCATTTTTGCCCGGCCATTTCTCCAGCGAAAAGTGACTGTACACCTGTGTCGCCGGCGAGGTTGATGAGGCCACGCTCTCCACCAGTCCTGAAGATAGCAGGTCGTTTTTTAGCGCCTCATATTGGTTGGAAAGGTCACTGTTCATATCGGTCATCATTAGCCTGTCGGCGCTGTAACCCGTCGGCCGGTTTTTTACGTATTGAATCTGCTGGTAGACAATGATGGTACTGATGATCAACGCAATGGAACAGGTAAACTGCACCACCACCAGCACCTTCCTGGGCATGGATGCCCACCTGCCCATCTGGATACTGCCCTTCAGCACCTTAACAGGGTTGAACGACGACAGGTAAAACGCCGGCCGGCTCCCCGCTATCAAACCCGTGAAAAGTACAAACACGATCATGATACCCCAGAAACCGATATTGCCATAAGGAACATGGATATCAGAACCCGTAAGCGTATTGAATGCCGGCAAAGCCAGCTGAACCAGCAGCAAACCCAGCAGGAACGATATAAAAGTGACCAGGACAGATTCCAGCAAAAACTGATAAACCAAATTCATACGCGACGAGCCGATGGCTTTGCGTACGCCAACTTCCCTTGCCCTTTTTTCAGACCTGGCGGTGGAAAGGTTCATGAAATTGATACAAGCTATGACCAATACCAGCATACCGATGATACTGAACAAACGCACATATTCTACAAAGCCGCCAACAGCTTTGCCATTTTTAAAATCGTTATATAAATGCCAGTCCTTTAAAGGATGCATGATCACCTCGGGCTTTAACGACCGCATCTCCGGGCTTCTTTTATTGACGATATCCCTGATCTTAGGAGCGATCTGCCCGTAAGTCACGCCCGGCTCCAGCGCCACGTAGGCAGAAAATGAATTGTAAGTCCACCTGGTACGTCCATCTTTGATCCAGCCCTGGGTCGCTTCTGAGTACGCAAAAGGCACAAGGTAATTGAATTGCAACGTAGCATTTGCAGGGATATTGCGGATAACACCTGTTACCGTCATGTTCTGCGAATTATCAAACCGCACATTTTTACCCATCGGGTCAGCGTCGCCAAACAATGCTTTTGCTGTCGATTCGGTCAAAACTATCGAATAGAGATCTTTTAACGCTGAATTGGCGTTGCCTTTTATAAATGGATATTGAAATATTTTGAAGAACTCCGACCCTGCGGCACCTCCTTCCATGTACAGCTTTTTATCGCCCACCAAAAGGCCGTGGTTCATGCGGCCTATCTCGTCAGCTTCAGCAACGTACCGTATGCCGGGGATTTCTTTCTTTAAAACATCAGTCAGTGGCAGCGCTATGGAAGTTTGGGTACTCGTGCCGTTATGCTGCGAGGTCAGGTTCATCTCAACCTGGTATAATTGCTTATAGCCAGGCAGAAAACGATCATATGAATATTGGTTAATCACCCATAAACCAATCAGGAGTGCCACGGCCATCCCGGCTGCCAGGCCGGTGATGTTTAACATGCTGTAAACTTTGTTGTGCAGCGTATTGCGCCAGGCGATCTTTAAATAATTTCTAAACATATAATTGCGATTTAATTTCTCAAAAGACCACCGGGGGGCGGCTTCGTTGTACGAAATTATAGCGGAAGAACGGTAATAAGGTCTCAAAGTGTAAGATGGGCGCTCTTTTTCCAGCCGGCTCTTATATTCCGCCGGGCTTTTCCCGGTCATCTGCCTGAAAGTACGATTAAAGGTAGATTTGGAATTGAAGCCGGCATCCATAGCAATTCCGAGCAGCGTGATCCGGTCATAAGCAGGGTCCTGCATTTTCCGGGTAACCTCCCTGATCCGGTACTCATTGATAAAATCATTGAAGTTTTTTCCAAAGGCCGTATTAATAATCCGGGACAATTCATTGGGGCTCAGGTTCAGTGTTTCCGCAAGGGAACGTAAACTTAGTTCTGCATCCTGGTAATACAGGTTCATCTCCATAACTTTCTTCAGCCAAATTCCTTTTTGTTTCAGTGCCGCCGGCGACGGAGATTTTGAAACAGAAGGCGCCGGACCCATTACTGTAATTTCCGGTCTTGAAAAGGCCGCGGCCGCTATCCGGATCACCATTATTGCTGAAAGCAGATACAGGGGATAATAGGCATGGAGGCCTAACCGGTTATGGTAATAAAAATAATCCACAGCCGTAAAGGGTATCCATAATAGCCATAACAAGCCGAAACTTTTCAATAAATTACGTAACCATCGCAATTCATACCGATACCTGTCACTTACATTGTTAAATTTTAGCCGCCGGTAAAAGCGTTCTATCAGCTTAAACGAGTGGCACAAGTAGATGATGACCGAAAAAAACGCCAATAGCTGCAATATGGGGTTTACATAATGAAAGGTTACTGTATTGTAAGTGGGGGCGCCCGTTCTTATGCTCTCCTTAATCTCCAATACCAAAACGCCTTGTTCAACCAGCAGCGGGCTGAAATGAAGCAGGTCCTTCCGGCGGAATTTATACTGCGGCCGGGTTGTTTTAAGCACATAAAAATAGATAAGGGGACCTAGTGCCAGCGAAAATTGCAGCGGCAGCCAGCTCCAGTGGGGAAACCAGGCAGTCAACCGGATGTCAATCCCGAATAGCCATGCCATCCGCAAAATAATAGTTGCCAGGGCCAGGGCCATCAGCCGGTTTGCGGTAAGGTTGATTCTTTTAGTGAACCACAACTGCAGGGAAAAAGTTAGCCCGGTAAATATCGTTCCCAGGAAGGCCAGGTCATAAGGGGTGATATGGAAAGTGTATGCATTCAAGTGAATTAACTGCCTCAATCGTTGTTCCAAACTACTAAACATTTGATAGATAGCAGATTATACGATATCTGAAATATGTAATGTAACAAAACCGAACATTAGGCCGTTCGGTTTTGGTTGGAAATTTGCGGCAGCCCGCAAAGCGTTCCATTTTTATGCACGGAACACCCGGAACGCTGTGAAACACGCTGATTATCAGGTATTTTACTTTTATGAAAAATAAAAGTGGTTGATAATCAGCGCATTCTAAAAATTGATATTTTGAGCATGTCGCTGTAATTTATTTATAATCAGCGTGTTCCACCTTTGCAATACAATTACATATTTTGTCCGTTTATATAAAATGCGCTCTGTCTGTCACCCCTAAATGCACTCCATCGCATTTTAACTAAACCTCAGCCTACATGTTTATGGAGTTAACTTCTTTTTGGCAAGCTGCAAATTTATTCGCTCCTTAGACTTTTTACCGGGTTCGCCAGCGCTGCCCTAACCGACTGGAAACTGATGGTGATGAAGGCTATCAGTAACGCGAGGGAACCGGCCGCCGCTACTATCCACCACTCAATTTGTATCCTATAGGCAAACCCCTGCAGCCATTTATTCATTACGTACCAAGCTAATGGCGATGCGATCAGGATGGAAACCAATACCAGTTTAATAAAGTCCGCCGACAACATGCCCACAATACCCGAAACAGTTGCCCCCAAAACCTTGCGAACGCCGATCTCTTTATTCCGCTGTTCGGCGGCAAAGGCCGCCAGCCCAAACAGCCCTAAACATGCAATCAGGATGGCCAGTGTGCTGAAGGAGATAAACAATGTCCCCACACGTTGTTCTGCCCGGTAGGCAGCATCAAAGTCCTCGTCCATAAACGAATAGGTGAATTCCTGGTTCGGGGACAGATCTTTCCATTTCTTTTTGATCTGCGAAATTAATTCAGGCAGATTGGCTGTGTTGACCCTTACGCTAATAGCACCATTATCCCCTGCTTTATAAAAAACCACGGGGCTGATCTTATCCCTGAGTGAATTAAAATGGAAATCTTTCATTATCCCTATGATATGATAAGGCTGAACGCCGTAAGTATCCCGGTATACCGTTTTTCCGAGCGGATCTTTGACGCCCAATGCTTTAATATAGGCCTCATTTACAATAATGGCGGAGGTATCGGTAGCCATCTCGCGGGAGAAATTGCGGCCGGAAACAAGTTTCATATCCAATGTGCTGATGTAATCCTCGTCAACCGGCCAAAACTCCGTTAAAATGTCTTCTTTCAGGTCAATTGGCAAATGTGCAAATAAAGCGGTTGTGTTCCGGCTTAGGGCGGTAGGCAGATACGAAGTCATTGTCGTGCTCACTACACCCCGTAATTGCTTAATATCCTGGTTAAGTATTTTGGCTTTGTTGCCCATTACGTCCGTGTGCCCGATGACCAGTACCTGGTTCCGGTTGTACCCCACGTTTTTTGAATGGATATAGTTCAGTTGCTTATACATCACCAGCGTGGAGATGATCAGGAAAACAGAGATGGCAAACTGGAATACCACCAAAAAACTGCGCAGGAAACCACCTTTAAAGCCGGCCGCGATTTTACCTTTTAATACGGCGATAGGCTCAAATGCCGAAAGAAAAAATGCGGGGTACGCCCCGGCAAGAAAACCAATAACAACGGCGATACCCAATAGCAGAGGGGCTAGCCACAGCAGGGATGACAGGGTTATAGTCAATTCCTTTCCGGCCATTTGATTGAAAAGCGGCATGAGTAGCCACGCCAGCAGCGCCGCAAGCAACGTGGAAAACAGGCTGACCAGCGTTGATTCAGTTAAGAACTGCGCAACCAGGTATTTCCGGGAGGACCCCAATACTTTACGTACACCAACTTCTTTCGCCCGGTTTGACGATCGGGCGGTAGAAAGGTTCATGAAATTAACGCATGCGATCAGCAGGATAAACAAGGCGATGACAGAGAAGATATAGACATACTGTATGCTGCCATTCGGGCCCAACTCCTGTTGCCGGTCGGATTGCAGGTGAATATTCGTAAGGGGAATAAGATCGAATTTAATTGAAAATCCCGCCGGCAGACCTGAAAGATGTTTTTTGGCCACACCGTTTATGTCGGCCTCCAGTTTTTGTTGCATAACGCCTTGCCTGGCCAGTACATAGGTGTTCCAGCCGCCGCCCATCCAGCTTTGAATACGGCTGTCGGGCAAAGTGGCTGCTGAAAGAAACACGTTATAGTTAAAATGCGATTGGGTGGGAATATCTTTAATAATGGCGGTAACTTTATAGTTTATGGTATCATTAATAACCAGGGTTTGGCCCACCACGTTGGTTTTGTTAAAATATTTCTTTGCTGTGCTTTCTGTTATCACCGCGCTATGGGGCGCGGTTAAAGCTGTGGCTGGGCTTCCGTCTATTACCGGCAGGGTAAACAGCTTAAAAAGCCTGGCATCCGCATAGACAACCTTGTTTTCAAGTATGTTTACGTTTCCCTTTTTTATATAGTATTTGCCGGTTTGTGTAAATGCCGCCTGGTGGAACCGCATAGCATCCTCCACTTCTGGAAGTTCGCTTTTCAGCGCTGCCGCCATCGGGGCAGGAACAGCAGCGTAGGAATTGGCGTTACCATTGAACTTTACATCTACATTTACACGGTATACCCGGTCCGCCTTCGTATTATACCGGTCGTAGCTTTGTTCATCCATAACATAGAAGACGATCAGCAAGCAGGTGGCGAGGCCAATAGATAAACCTAAAATATTTAAAATCGTGAACCCTTTGTTTTTTAAAAGGCTGCGGTACGAGGTTTTGATATAATTCCTAATCATATAATTACGGTTTAATTTTTCGTGAGACCACTTCGGAGTGGCTTCCCGGTTCGAAATTACCCCCGCAAACTGCTGATGGCGTCCTAAATTATAAGATAGGAACTCTTTTCTCAGGTCAGTTTTATATTCAACCGGCGTTTTGCCCGTCATTTTCTTAAAGATGAGGTTAAAGGTGCTTTTTGAGTTGAACCCGGAATCATACGCAATACCCAGCAGCGTTATTCCGTCGTACGCCGGATCCTGCATTCTTTTGATCACCTCCGCAACACGATATTCATTAATAAAATCGTTGAAGCTTTTTTTGAGCGCTGTATTGATGATCCGTGATAATTCATGGGTAGTAAGCTCAAGCTTTTCGGCAAGGGACACTAAGCTTAGTTCCGGGTCCTGGTAATACTGGTTGGCTTTAACAACTTTTTTCAGCCAAATACCTTTTTCCTTCAGTTCCGCCGGTGGCGATGGCTTGAAAAGCGAAGGGACATCTGCCGGCAAGCTCGCTTCCAGCCTTAAATAGGATACGATTGCAATCCAAATGAAGAGTACCGCTAAGAGAAGAATCAAAGGATAATAAGCATGAATGCCCAGTTGGTAATGGTAATAAAAATAATCTATAGCAGTAAAGGGGATCCACAATAGCCACAACAAGGCGAAACCTACCAGTAAATTATGCAGCCACCGCAATTCGTACCGGTACCGGTCGCTCAGATCATTAAATTTCAGCCGCCGGTAAAAGCGTTCTATTAGCTTAAAAGAATAATATATGTAAATGGCGACCGAAAAAAACGCCAATACCTGCAATATGGGGTTCACATAATAAAAGGTCAGCGTATCATAAGTAGCTGTACCCGTCTTTATGCTCTCCTTAATCTCCAATATCAAGATGCCTTGTTGCAACAACAATGGACTGAAATGCAGCAGGTCCTTCCAACGGAGTTTATATTCCGGCCGGGTAATTTTAAGCACATAAAAATAGATCAGGGGGCCAAGTGCCAGCGAAAATTGCAGCGGCAGCCAGCTCCATCGGGGAAAGTAAGTCCCCAGCCGGATGTCGACGCCCAATACCCAGGCGATCCACAAAACGACGATTGCCAGCGCCAGGCTGAGAAACCGGTTTGCAGTTTGGTTCGTCCTTTTGGTGAACCATAATTGCAGGATAAAAGTCAGCCCGATAAATATTGTTCCGAGGAAGACCAGGTCATACAGGTTGATATGTAATGTATATGGATTCAAGCAGGGTAAGGGGCTCAATTGGCGTTCCAGATTTGTAACGTGTTGACAGGCAGAAAATTACACAAATTTTGAAATACTTATTGTAATAAAAGCGAACGACGGGGTGTACGGTTGTGGATGATGTTGCCTTTTTTGAGCCGCTTTGATTTGGATATAAAATGCGTTCCGGATCTCACCCCGGAACGTACCACATAGCGTTTCAACTAAATCTCAGATCTCACGTTTATGTACCTAAGTTCTTTTTGGCAGGTTGCCCAAGTCATTCGCTTCTTAGGCTCTTTACAGGATTTGCCAACGCCGCTTTGATGGCCTGGAAGCTTACGGTAACAATGGTTATTGCCAGCGCCGCTAAGGCAGCAAGTACAAACACGCCGGGGCCAATGCTGATGCGGTAATCATATTTTTGCAGCCAATTACTCAGAAAATATAAGGCCAAAGGTGATGCAATGCAGCAACTAATGATCACCAGTAAAACAAAATCCCATGAAAGCAGTACCCATACCTGCGAAACGGAAGCTCCCAGTACCTTGCGTATGCCGATCTCCCTGGTCCTTTGTTCTGCCACATAGGCGGCTAAACCAAATAAACCGAGGCATGAAATAAAGATGGCCAGCCCGGCAAAAATACCTGCCAGTTTACCAACAAGCACCTCCAGGCTGAACTTCTGATTGTATTCGTCGTCGGTAAATTTATAAATATAAGGGTAAGCCGGATTATATGCATTAAAGATCTTGCCCACTTTTTCGATGGCTGTGTGCCTATCCATATTTTTCGACAGGCGGTACATGACGCTGTTGGCATAACTGCTGGAAGCAAAAATGGCCGGGGCGACAGGGGTAAACGGCGATTCCATTAGTGCATCTTTTACCACGCCTATTATTTTAACCGGCCGGTTGTTCCCATTCCAGGTAATTAACTGGTTAACCGGATCTTTTAGCCCGATGCGTTTAATGGTCGCTTCGTTAACGATCACGTTTAACGAGTCGGCTTTGATATTAGGCGAAAAATCATGGCCTTGCACCAGCGTCATGCCCAGTGTATGGAAATAATCCGGGGACACCCAAATACCTGCAATATTCACGGACTCGTCGCCGGCATTTTTTCCGGGCCACTTATCCAGCGAAAGATGGCTGTAAATATTTGTCACAGGGCTTGATGCAGTGGCAACCGACTCCACGGCTCCTGAAGCCAAAAGGTCGTTTTTCAGCGCCGGATAGTGTGTGTTGAGGTCGCCACCCATATCAGTCATTACCAACCGGTCGGAACTATAACCTGAAGGACGACTTTTTGCATGTTGTATTTGCTGGAAAATTATTATCGTACTGATAATTAAAGCAATAGAGCAAGTAAACTGGAGTACTACCAATATCTTCCTTGGCAACGTCCCGGCTTTGCCGGCCTGCAGTGAACCCTTCAAAACCTGTACGGGGTTGAACGATGAAAGGTAAAAAGCGGGCCTGCTGCCGGCCATCAGGCCTGTAAACAAAACATAGGCTATCATAATAATCCAGAACAAAGCGTTTGCGTATGGCACGCTTAATGAGCCGCCTGTTAGCAGGTTAAATGCCGGTAAGGCCAGTTGCACAAAAAGCAGCGATAGCAGGAAAGACATAAAAGTGATCAGAACCGACTCTGTTAGAAATTGAAAAATCAGGTCTTTCCGTTGCGAGCCCATCGCCTTCCGGACACCAACCTCGCGTGCACGCTTCTCTGAGCGGGCGGTAGACATATTCATAAAGTTGATGCAGGCGATAATTAACACCAGTACGCCAATGATACTGAACATGCGTACATAATCGATAAAGCCGCCGGCCTCTTTACCGTTTTTAAAATCACTGTATAAGTGCCATTTATCAAGTGCGTGCAGCACAACAACGGGTTTTCCCGCGCGCATCTGCGGACTGTGCTTGTAAACGATGTTCTTTATTTTTGGTTCAATTTCGGCATAGGTCACGCCTGGTTCTAGCTCCAGGTATGCCGTGAAGGAGTTGTTCGTCCACATGGTACGTGCACCCTTCATCCAACCTTCGGTTTGTTCTTTAAAGCTAAACGGCGTCAGGTAAGCAAATTGCAAAGTCGAATTTTTCGGCAGATCTTTGATAACCCCCGTTACTTTTAAACTTTGCGCATTGTCATACCGCACTAATTTATTCATCGGGTCGGCATTGCCGAACAGCGCTTTTGCTGTTGATTCGGTTAAAACAATCGAATAAGGTTCGGCCAAAGCCGAAGTGGCATTCCCTTTGATAAATGGGTATTGAAACAGTTTAAAAAAGTCCGACTGCGCAGCACCGCCTCCCAGGTACAGCTTTTTCTCGCCCACCAGCAGGTCGTGATTCATCCAACCCAAAAAATCGGCTTCTGAAACGTATTTGATCCCGGGGATCTCTTTACGCAGGATATCTGTAAGAGGGAGTGCCAGCGACGTTTGGGTATGCTCACCTTCGTGCTGACTGGTGAAATTCAGCTCTACCTGGTAGATCTGTTTATGATCAGGCAGGAATTTATCGTACGAAAATTCATTTGCCACCCACAGGCCGATCAATAAAGCCACCGCCATGCCGGCAGCCAGTCCGGCAATATTCAACCCGCTGTACACTTTATTGCCGATTAGATTGCGCCATGCGATCTTTAAATAATTTTTAAACATATAATTGCGATTTAATTTCTCAAACGACCACATGGGAGTGGTTTCGTTGTACGAAATTATCGCAGTGGAATGGGAATAAGGTCTCAAATCATGAGTTGGGCGCTCTTTTTTTAACCCGCTCTTATATTCCACCGGGCTTTTCCCGGTTATTTGCCGAAAAGTGCGGTTAAAGGTGGATTTTGAATTGAACCCGGCGTCCAATGCCATGCCCAACAGGGTGATCCGGTCATAAGCCTCGTCCTGCATTTTCCGGGACACTTCCTTAACGCGATATTCATTTACAAAATCATTGAAGTTCTTCCCCAGCGCTGTATTAATGATCCGGGATAGCTCACGAGGCTGGATATTTAGTGCTTCGGCCAGCGAGCTTAGGCTGAGCCCCGCATCCTGGTAAAACAGGCCCGCTTCCATGGCTTTCTTTAACCAAACGCCTTTTTGTTTCAGCGCCGCCGGAGACAATGGTTTAAAAACAGGAAGTGCCTGAACCGGCACTCCAGCTTCCGGCCTGAAAAGAGCCTTAGCTGCAATGCAGATCAGCACCACCGCCGACAGCAGGTACAAAGGATAATAAGTGTGGATACCTAACCGGTTATGGTAATAAAAATAATCTACAGCGGTAAAAGGGATCCATAATAACCATACCAGGCAGAAAGCAACAAGTAAATTACGCAGCCATCGCAACTGGTACCGGTACCGGTCGCTCGCGTTATTAAATTTAAGCTGTTGGTAAAAACGTTCTATTAGCCTAAATGACAAATACAAATAAATGATGACAGAAGTAAACGCCAGCAATTGTAATATAGGGTTCAGCTGATGAAAGATCAGTGTATCATAAGTAGCCGCACCCATCCTTATGCTCTCCTTAACCTCCAATACCAGGATTCCCTGCTGCAATAGCAATGGGCTGAAGTGCAGCAGATCCTTCCAGCGGAATTTATGTTCCGGCCGGGTAATTTTAAGCACATAAAAAAAGATCAGGGGGCCAAGTGCCAGCGAAAATTGCAGCGGCAGCCAGCTCCATCGGGGAAAGTAAGTCGCCAGCCGGATATCAATGCCCAATATCCAGGCCATCCACAAAACGATGGTTGCCAGGGCCAGGCCAAGAAAGCGGTTTGCGGTCCGGGTTATTCTTTTGGCGAACCATAATTGCAGGGCAAAAGTCAGGCCGATAAATATCGTTCCCAGGAAGGCCAGGTCGTAAGGGGTGATATGGAAAGTGTATGGATTCAATCTGGTTAAAGATATCAATTGGCGTTCCAAATCTATAATACATTGGCTGGTAATATATTATGAAATATTTGAAATGTTTATTGTAATAAAAGCGGACGACGGAGTGTGCGGTTGTGAATTGAAATGTGTTGAGAGATTAGTTGTGATGCCGGGGCCGGATTGCAAAAGTGCAGGAAGGACTGAACTTCCCTCCTGACTTATCTGTAAAGCCCTTACTAATCTCCAGTCTCTGATCACTCGGAACGCAAACTTTTCACCGGGTTTGCCATTGCGGCTTTTACGGCCTTATAGCCTACAGTGGCCCAGCCTATCAATAACGAGGTTGTAATAGCTGCTACAAAAACCCATACGCCCGGCGAAATACGATAGGCGAATGTTTGCAGCCATCCGTTCATCA
>JAQBOS010000592.1 GCA_028287925.1 Mucilaginibacter sp.
AAGGCCGTTTCAATTGAAACGGCCTTTTTTGTTTTTACATGCTTTATGCAGTTATTAAACAGCAGGATCTGTATAATTATCGTTGCTTTGTTCAATATCTAAAATTGAACGTTCTTTTTTGAATATTGCCGCACCTATCAAAGCAATAATTGCACCCATAATTGGCGTAAATATTATTATACCAACTGTTGCTATTAAAGCGCCGTACTTCCTGGTTACTCCCATAGCTGCTTCAATTTGTTCCGATGATAAATTACCACCAGCTTCCAATTTTTGCTGCTGTGCTGCTAATGCTTGTACCCAAACGCCGGGGCTTAAAATGGTAAAATATATATAGGTAAAAATGCCAATCATTATTCCTGCAAAAACAGAAAATAACAGGCCTTCAACAAAGGCCTGGCCAAAAGTAACAAAGCCACCCAGCTGATCGCGAAATTCTTTTTGCCCAAGTAGTAAAAGGGCAATAAAAACCACATAACCTATGTATTTAACAGGAGAGTCTAAAGCAATATTTAGAAACTGGTATGCATAAGTGAGGACTATTGAAACAATAACATAAATAAGTGCCCATTTAATGGCTACTTTACTTGGAGTTGGAGCGGTACTTTCCATTGATAATTGGTTTTAAGTTTTATTTAAAAGTAAATAAATTTATCAAACTTTAAAGAAGTTGAAATAAAAAAGACAAAGCTTATTAAAACTTTGCCTTTCCGTATTTTTAATTTACCACTTTGCTATACCTGGTTTGTGTACAAAGGCGGATCTTTTTTAAACAGCGATCCAAATATCAGCGCCAAAAGAAATATAAATAAGATAGAGATAATTATTCCCTGGATAGTGCTGCCTACAGATGTATTTTGCTGCTGGGCAAAGTCCTTCTTCATTTCAGCTATATCTTTATCAATAGCCGCCTGATTATTACCTCTTTGCTTTAGTATATCTGCTTTTGCATTTATGGCGGCAGTTTGTGTTTTTTGAATGCTGTTAGGTTCAACAAACTTATCGAAAACTATGCTTTTACCTATAAACTGCACCAGGTAAGCCACTAAAAACATAGTAAAGATGCCTGTGGTAGCTTGTTTAAAAGTCCAGTATCCTCCTATATTTTTGCGTGCATTAAAGCAGAAGAACACCACACAAAAAATAGGTATAAATACAGAAAAAACAATGGGGCCTGCTACAAAAAGCACAGGAGATTTGCTGATTGATGTAATAAAATAATAGGATAATATGCTAAGCCCTGTTATTATAAGACCTAACAGCAAACCGCTTTTAACACCGTTTATCTTTATTTTTTGTTCAATATCATTCATTAGTACGATAGGTTTGTATGGATTATCTAAAACTGATCAATATTTCTAATACAGCCATATCAAATTCCTTATCAATTGCGTTATCAGCTATGCTGTTTTTAACTTCGGCAGATGGATCGGTATTTTGGAAAAAGCACATGATTGGGTAAAACAATTCTTTTAACTCCGAATCTTCAGGCAGATTTGCGCCCACGATGTGGATTTCGCCAACAGGACTATCCATTAACACCTGGTGCGCTATAACCGGCTCGTAAATGCGGTATTCATCCTGGAATTCATCTTCATCAACCAGAAGAAATTCTTTTAAGTAATCTTCCAGTCCCGGTTCAATATCTTCGTCTTCACACTCATTCAGGTAAAGCAACAAGTTTAAAAGCTCGGTACCGCGATCGAGTGTTTCCTCTTCAATAGCTTCCCACTCCGGGGTGTCTAAATAATCCTCTTCCAGTTTTTTAACATCAGCGCTAAAGAAATTTATCAGCAGCAGATCAAAAAACACTTCGCGTAAAGCTTCAAGCTGTGGGTAATCATCTATTACTTCATCCAGCATAGCTACTTTACTCATAAAGTCTTCTTCAGAATCAAACACTTCGCCCAATACTTCTGTAAATGGCGTAGCATCAAAGCTGCTGTATTTTGAAAAAGCTCCTAAAGCGGCTTCAATGGCTGTTTCTACTTTTTGGTCGATCATGTTTTTTATTGTTTATGCAGGTGATTGTTATTACAGGCCAGCACCACTTTACCTTTTAAATTTAACCCGATAAAGGGCGAATTGTATGATTTTGATTTGTTATTTTTCTTGTTGTATTCCCATTCCTCATCAATGTCAAGCAGTACCAGGTTAGCATCCTGTCCTTCGGCAATAACAGCCGGATCAACATTTAAGATGTCACGGGGGTTAATGGCTAATTTTTGGATAATAAGCTCCAGGTCCAATCCGGCTTGCAGCGCAAGAGCAAAGGCCGTTTGTAAACCGATAATTCCAAATTCCGCCACTTCAAATTCAACATCTTTAAATTCCACCTCGTGTGGGGTATGTTGCGATACTATAGCATCGATGGTGCCGTCTTTAAGGCCTTTCAGCAAAGCATTTACGTCGTCACGGGTACGTAATGGTGGTTTAACCTTATAAAGGCTGTCAAAGCCTAAAAGCGCTTCGTCGGTAAGCACCAAATGGTGTGCTGCTACGTCGCAGGTTACCTCGAGCCCCTTACGTTTAGCTTCCCTGATCAGCTCAACCGAGCGGGTTGTTGATATGGTGGTAAAATGAATGCGTGAGCCTGTGTACTCAGCAAGATAAAGATCCCTTGCAATAATTAGCTCCTCTGCCAGCGGCGGGATTCCTTTCATGCCTAAAATGGTGCTTATCTCACCTTCGTTAACTTTTGCTTTACCCGCAATGGCTGTATCTTCAGGGTACGACATAATCAGCGCATCAAAACCCTGTGCATACAATAAAGCGCGCTCCATAAGTCCGGCATCCTGTACTGGCCTGTTGCCATCGGTAAACGCTTTAGCTCCACTTAAAAACATATCATACATTTCGGCAAGGTCCTTACCTTCGCGTTTGTGTGAGATGGCGCCTAAAGGATATACATCAACCAAATTTCGTTTGGCGCGGTTCATTAAATACTCTATTTCGGCTTTTGAATGTACTGGCGGAATAGTGTTTGGCATTAAAGCTATCCCGGTAAAACCACCTGCTGCAGCTGCGGCAGTTCCGGTATGCAGGTCTTCTTTTGTTTCGAGGCCAAGCTCACCGATATTACAATTCAGGTCAAAAAAGCCGGGGGATACATATTTACCTTCTGCTTCCACTAATTCCGCATCGGCTTCCAGTTCGGGCGCTATTTTGGTGATGACCCCTTTCTCAATTAAAATATCAACAACGTGCTGATTAAAGGGTGAGTTAGGATCAATAATTGTTGCGGATTTAATAAGCAAATTCATTTACTATGCTTTAAAAGGTGGGTTTTTATCCATTTAAACCGGTTGCTTAACATTGCGCTGATCAGTTTTGTAAAACCGGATCAACAGTATTTCGGCCCCCAGGAAAATCAATGCCAAAATTATACAAAGTTTCCATAATTGTAAGCCGAAATTTGTTTCAGTGATATTACTCTTTAATGAGCCCCTGCCACTCTCCATTATTTCGGTAGCCTGGGGGATCAATTTAGCAAGCTCTGCCTTGTTTAAATAACTCAAATCAGATTCGCTCCGGTTATCATTAAAAGCAATTACTGCTACTGTGCTGTCTGTTTTTTTCAGATCGTAAATCCCTGTTTCATGCAGTTGATCGGCTATATAAATCAGGGTGCTTCCCTCCTGCTGTTTGGTATCCGGGATTATACTTTGATTACCTTTAACCAGCTTAAGCAATTGCTTTTCATTGGTTTGAACAGGCATGGTTTCAATAGTTTCATCCCGGCCCAGCGTATAAAACAGAGGTTTATCGTGCCCGCTTAACAACGCTATCCTGAACATTAAAGGCACAAACAGGGCGTGCCTGGGCAGGTTGGTAAAATCATCATTTAACGCCGCTGCCGAAACATATACTTTACCCTTGCCGCTGATATACCCGGCCCAAAAGGTTTTATTGCCGGGCAAAGTCATTATTGTTTCAGCCCGGTTACCGGTTGATGTGCTTAGCTGATAGTATTCTTTTACAATGGGCAGGTCGGGATTTTGAGGAAACCCTTCAAATATATTTTTAAAAACCTGGCTTTGCAGGTTCAGTCCCGATACTTTGGTATCTTCTGTTGCCAGCTTTTCCGGATAAGCTGCGTTCATCGGCTGCAGCAATGACTTATAGCTGTTTAAATCCGTGTCTTCTGCAGGGA
>JAQBOS010000133.1 GCA_028287925.1 Mucilaginibacter sp.
TATGCTCAAGTATTATAGTTGGCCAGTAATCGCCAAAATTATTGTTATCGTTAAAGCTATGAACTGTTCCCTGTAAAGGTGAATAGACCGGTGTACCTGGATCAGCCCAAATGTCAATTCCTAAATGTAAACGGCGCGGTTCATCTTCCGTATCAAAATGAGCGCTGCGGGCGTAAATGGTACGGTGCTCCATGTATCCGCCAATGCCGTATTTACAATTGCTACCGCTAAGTTTTTTGTTTATCCAGTAGCTGAATTTCTCCGTGTCGGAAAAAGTATCCGCATCAAGCTCCGGATTCGAGGCTGTAAGATCAAAATGATACAGGCTGTCCGCAACCGCATCAAAATCAACTACTTTACCTGTAATATCAGGCTGGGCGGCAAAATAAGCAGTTAACCGGGCAGCATCCATTATTGTTATTCGGTTTCGGGTTGCCTGTCTTCCTTGCTTATTTTATCAAAGATCTTATCCATACGCTCAACATACTCACTGGTATCATCCACAAAAAACTCCAGCTGTGGTATTATCCTTACCTGGTCTTTTATCCGTGCACCCAGTTTATACCTTATTTCTGACGCGTGCGATTTGATGGTTAGCAATGCCGGTTGTGTATTGGCATTATTAAAAAAACTTAAAAATACACGGGCAATAGCCAAATCAGGTGTAACCCTAACTTTGGTTATGGTGATAAGTGTATTTGGCAAATAGTTCGCCCCTTCGCGCTGAAATATAGCTGCCAGGTCCTCTTGTATTACTCCTGCAAATTTTTGCTGACGTTTTGATTCCATTTTTTTAAGCTGAAAGGTAAAAGCAGAAAGCTTAAAGCTTTCATGTAATCCCCGTTATTATTTATCTGTAAACCCCTAATTGTGCTTTTTGCTTTGGTCTTTTAGCTTTAAGCCCTCACTTGCACATATCCTGCGGGATCTCTTTTGTTATTTTTACTAATTTTTTAACTACCAGGGTACTATCATACTCCGAGCCGAGGCCCTCTTTGTCCGACCGGATCTTTATGCCTTCTACTTCAACATAAACAGGCTCATAAGGTTTTTCAAAATTAAGCTGCGAGTATTTTAATTCAAGCTGGGCCGAGCTGTCTGTAACCCAAAACTCATGGCCATTGTCACAATCCTTAAATGACTTTACCTCGGGGCCGAAGCTATATACCCCTTTGTAAACAACATGCTGCGTTTTATCGCCCCCGCCATTATTGCATGAGCATGCAATAATAACCAGCACACCTATTAAATATTTTATCAGCCTCACACGCATTCAATAAAATTACAAATCCTGTTTAATATCATTAAGCCCTTTAATGCTCAAACGGGCGCTTATTCCTGATGCAATTACCGAAATAACACCAACCGTTAAAAACACCAGTATAAAGTCTCTCAACAATAACGCAATTGGGTAAGCATCAATTATCGACTTGTCAGTCCCCATTTTTACCAAACCAAAACGTTGCTGCAATATACAAAATACCAAGCCTAAAAAAACACCTGAAATACAGCCTATTATTGATATCATCATCCCCTCAAAAAAGAAGATCCCCTGTATAAGCTGTTTATTAGCGCCAAGGCTGGTTAATATGGCTATATCTTTTCGCTTATCCATAACCAGCATGGTTAACGAACCTATTATATTAAATATTGCGATAATCAGAACAAACACCAATATCATAAAAATAAACCAGCGTTCATAGTTTAATGTTTTGTACAGCTCGGTATTTTGCTGGCTGCGGTTCTTTACTGTAAAATCATGTCCTATCTTATCCTTTATGGCATCCTGCTCATCCTGCAGGTTGGTTCCTTTTTTAAAGTTGATCTCTACCGATGAAACATTTACCGGTTGATTGAGCAGGTCGCGGGCAAAATCAATAGGGGTAATTACAAGGTCATCAAACTCCTGACCCAAAGCAAAAACACCCGTTGGGTAAATAGGGCGAACTGTAAACGCATTTAATTCATTTGTCCCGCTGCCGGCATCGCGGTTTGGCGAGTAAATCTCTATGGGGGTGAACTGATCGCGAATGCTCACGCCCAGGCTGCTTTGCACAATAGAGCCGATAACGGCAAAATTATGCCCATCGCGTTTTAGGGTGAATGAACCTGATTGCACAATGCTATCCAGGTTTCCTCTTTTTAAGAACTGTTCGCTTACCCCTTTTATCGATCCTATAAATGGCTTTCCATCATATTTTACCAGTACTTTTTCCTGCAATACTTCAATAAATGAAAATACCTTATCGTCTTTTCGCAGCGTGTTAAAGTAAACAGTATTAGGATTAAAAGTTTTACCCAGGCGGGGCTCAATTTTTATTTCGGCAGTAAAGTTGCTGTACAGGGATAGTATTACCTCCTCAAAGCCATTAAATACCGATAAAATGATAATGAGTGCAGCACTTCCAATCAAAACACCAAGCATAGAGATTCCCGAGATGATGTTTATCGCATGCATTTTTTTGCGCGAGAATAAGTATCTTTTAGCTATGTAGATGGAGGTATTCAAATGTTGAATTAGTGAGTTAGTGAATTAGCGATTGATACCCGCATCAATAACGCCTTAAAGGTAATGGCTTTTGGGCAATAAGTTGATCTTTAACTACTGCAAATATTGTTTAATGGGTTTTTACTAATTTTTAACCTTTACAACAACTTCAACACTTACAACCATTCCAAGTGTCCTGCCAATCATGAATTGACGTTTAGTCTTGAGTCGAAAGTCTGGAGTTTTAAGTCAGAAAAGCACCAAATTTGACTTAAGACTTGCGACTAAAGACTACTGACTTAACACTAGTTCAGGAAGGGATTGGTTACCTTTTCATACCCAATAGTAGTTTCGGGACCATGGCCCGGGTATACCGTACAATCATCAGGCAATAAAAATAATTTTTGTTCGATGTTATCAATCAGCTGAGCAAAGTTGCCCCCCGGCAGATCACTCCTGCCTATACTCCCTCTGAACAGTACATCACCGCCTATCAGTATATTGGCATCTTTATCATAAAAGCACAAATGTGCCGGCGAATGCCCCGGAGCGAATATTAAGTGCAGCGTTGTATTGCCAAAGCTTACTGTACCTGTTTCGGGCAGGTATTCATCAGGCAATGGTGATAGTTCATAACGGATCCCCATTGATGGCGCATAAGCTGAAACTGCCTCTAAAAGTGGCAATTCGCCTTCGTGGAATTTTGGCTTTAAACCGTATTGATCAAAAATAAATTTATTACCCAGCACATGGTCAATATGGCAATGGGAGTTCAGTAATAAAACGGGTTTTAAATTATTTTTCCTGATAAAATTAACAACCGCATTTTGCTCTGTTGCGGTTTCCATACCGGGATCGATAATTACGCATTCGCCGCTATCATCAAATAAAATATAGGTATTTTCCTGGTAAGGGTTGTTTACAAAATGCTGAACGTTTGCCATGGGGCAAAAGTAGTTGATTTTGGATGTGCGGATGTGCAAATGTGCGGATTTTTTTGAATGCGGATAAGATATCGGAGTGTCGATTGCGGAATAAGTTTATCAGGCCTGTCGCTACAGATCAAAGCTTGCGGCCAATACCTCCGATGTGATCTTACCTTTCAATTCGTAAACCAGTTCATATCTTCCGTAAATATTCCGGGCAAACATAATTACCATTTTATCAGCGGGATCAATAATAAAATATTCTTTTACTCCCGCATCTTCATAAAGTGTCTTCTTTTTAACGGTATCGTGCAAATGGTTACTTGATAGTATTTCAAAAACAATATCGGGAGCCCCATGCAATCCATCCTTTTGAATAATGTGCTTATTCTCATTCATCACTACAAGCAAATCAGGTTGAATCACTGATTGTGTCCCCTCCAAATAAACATCTGTAGGGGCGGCTAGCGTAACACCAATACCCGCTTCTTCCAGAAAATTGAATACAATAGCAGATAATTTAATTGACAGAAATTGGTGATCGGTATTGGGTGCTGGCGTCATAATTAGCTGGTTATATAATACCTCGCACCTTGTACCTTCGGGCAAGCTCCGGTAAATGTCAATAGCTGTAGCAGGGATAGTGGTATACATTTTTGTACTTTTATGCTAATTTAGGCAATAATTATTAAATGTAAAACACGCTGTTTTTGTTTGTAAGGTTTATTAAAAGGTAAATGCGCGTTTTTTTCTTTCGGACTTTACTGACTTTCCCGACTTTCGGACTTCCCCTCAAATCTCCATTACTTCTTTCTTCTTCTTACTCTTCATCCGCTTTGGCAAAAACTCCAGGATCTCGTTCTTCAGCGCTTCAATCATCCGGCGCTTTAAAAAGTTCCGCTGGATTACTATACTAACTTCGCGGGCGGGTTCAGGCGATTTAAAGTACCGCACCTTATCTAATTGTTTTTCCGTCAGATCAGACAGCGCCAGTTCAGGTAAAATAGTCGCACCGTTGTTTTGATCAACCATCCGCTTCAGGGTTTCAACACTGCCGGTGTTATATTCAAAATGCTTAAACCCCTGGGTGGCTTTGCGGCGCTGGCAAATATTTAAAACCTGCTCGCGCATGCAATGGCCCTCATTCAAGATCCAGATCTCTTCCATATCAATATCATCGGGCACTATGCTTTTCTTTTTTGAGAGCTTGCTATTTTTGGATACATAGGCTACAAAGTTTTCATAAAAAACCGGCAATTCTGTAAGGTTGCTTTCATGCAATGGGGTCGACAGGATCCCGCAATCAATCATTCCCAGTTTTAACTGGTCTATGATCTGCTCTGTGGTTTGCTCCCAAACTATCAGCTTTACCTGCGGATATTTTTCAATAAAGCCATGCAATATTTTGGGTAGAATATAAGGCGCAATGGTGGGAATGATGCCTACTTTCAACTCGCCGGATAGCTCCTTTTGCCTGTCGGTAATTATCTCCTTTATCTTTTCACTTTCTGCCAGCAGGATCCGAGCCTGCGTTATGATCTCAATCCCTATTTCTGTCGGCGTTACGGGTTGCTTGCTGCGATCGAACAGCTTAACCCCAAGAGTATCCTCCAGTTTTTGCACCTGCATACTGAGAGTTGGCTGGGTAACAAAACATTTTTCTGCTGCAGCTACAAAACTCCGGTAAGTATCAACAGCAACAATATATTCAAGCTGGGTAATGGTCATGTTTTTTAAATTTAGAGTTAAAGACAGAATCAAGAAGTCAAGAGGCAAGAATCAAGACAAAAATAGCAATCAAAATAAATCCTCCTATCTTGATTCTTGACATCCTGACTCTTGCCTCTTACCACACACTATAGTTTTTCTCTATTCAAATATAGTAATTATTGATTTTTTCTATTAAATTATTATGATGAAGTTTGAATTATAAAACTAAGCTATTATGGAAACAAACAAAAAGAAACTAACTACGGCATCAGGCATACCTTATGCAGAGCATGAAAACTCCATGACCGTTGGGCCACGAGGCCCCATATTGCTGCAGGATTTTATTTTGCACGAAAAAATGGCTCATTTTAATCGCGAGCGAATCCCCGAAAGAGTGGTACATGCCAAAGGATCAGGTGCGTATGGAACATTCACCGTTACCCATGATATTTCAAAATATACCCGCGCCAAACTTTTTAATACCATTGGTAAGGAAACTAAAACTTTTTTACGTTTCTCAACCGTTGGCGGCGAAAAGGGCTCTGCTGATACAGAGCGCGATCCGCGTGGCTTTGCCTTAAAATTCTATACCGAAGAAGGGAACTGGGACCTGGTAGGCAATAACACTCCTGTATTTTTTATAAAAGACCCTAAAAAATTCAGTGATTTTATCCATACTCAAAAACGCGACCCCTATACCAATTGCAAAAGCGCAACAATGATGTGGGATTTTTGGTCGTTAAACCCGGAAAGTTTGCACCAGGTAACTATCCTGATGAGTGATCGCGGAACCCCATATGGTTACCGTCATATGGATGGATTTGGGAGCCATACTTTCTCAATGATCAATGCCAGTAATGAAAGGCATTGGGTAAAGTTCCACTTTAAAACCAAACAGGGGATTAAAAACTTTACCGATGCTGAAGCAGGCGAAATGCGCGGTAAAAATCCTGATTTTGCACAACATGACCTGCTAACCCACATTGATAACGGCGACTTCCCTAAATGGGATCTGAAGATCCAGGTGATGACCGAGGAAGAAGCCAAAACTTATAAGTGGAACCCGTTCGACCTTACCAAGGTATGGCCGCATGCCGATTTCCCGCTAATAGATGTGGGCGTGTTGGAGTTGAATAAAAACCCTGATAATTATTTTGCTCATGTTGAACAATCTGCATTTGCACCAGCGCACGTGGTTGATGGCATAGGCTATTCGCCTGATAAGATGCTGCAGGGCCGTTTACTCTCTTACCCGGATGCACACCGTCACCGTTTGGGAGGTAACTACGAGCAGATCCCGGTAAACAGGTGCCCCTTTGCCGTAAATAATTATGAGCGCGATGGCCAGATGCGTGTAGATGGAAACCAGGGTTCGGCTCCAAATTATTTCCCTAACAGCTTTGATGATATAGTGGCTGATGAAAGCTACAAAGAACCGGCATGGGATTTGGGAACCAGCGTAGCTGATTGGTATGACCGTAATGCCGAGGGCGAAAATGACCATTATACCCAGCCGGGTAATTTATACCGCCTGATGAGTGACGAAGCCAAGCATGATTTGATAACAAATATCACCAACTCCATGGGTGGCATTGACGGCCCTAAAAAAGACCTGATAGTAAACAGGCAGCTTTGCCACTGGTTCAGGGCTGATATAGGCCTTGGAATGGCCATAGCAAAAGGCCTGCAACTTGATATGGACGCCGCTATGAGCTCAATGGGAGCGCACGTTTAGTTCATAGTTGATGGCTAATAGTTCATAGCCGGAAGCTGTAACGAAAATATCCGATAATCTTTAAAAGATTATCGGCTATTTTATTCTGTTGGCTGTAAATTCCACTTCATGAAATTTTTCCTGCCATGAACTATCAACTATTAGCCATGAACTATTCTACCGTTACCGATTTTGCCAAATTACGGGGCTGGTCAACATTACAGCCACGCATTACGGCTATATGGTAGGCAAGCAGCTGTAAAGGTATAGTTGCCAGCAATGGCACAAATGCTTCGCCGGTTTGCGGAATCTCAATCACGTAATCGGCCATACCTTTTACCTCTGTATCACCTTCGGTAACTATTGCAATTACATGGCCTTTACGTGCTTTTACTTCCTGTATATTGCTTACTACCTTGCCGTACGATGAATCTTTGGTTGCAATAAAAACAACCGGCATATCATTATCTATCAAGGCAATCGGCCCATGCTTCATTTCGGCAGCAGGGTAACCTTCGGCATGAATGTAGGAGATCTCCTTTAGCTTAAGCGCTCCTTCAAGCGCAACCGGGAATGAGCTACCCCTGCCTAAAAACAAACAATTGGTTGAGTCTTTAAACTTCCAGGCTATTTTTTTAATATGATCGTTTAGCTTTAAAGCCTGCTCAACTAATTCAGGTATTTCATTTAGTTCGGTTAACTGCTCAATCAATTTACTCTCCGTAATAGTTCCTCTTTGCTGTGCTATATAAAAAGCTATCAAGGTTAAAACGGTTACCTGTGCAGTAAATGCTTTAGTTGATGCTACACCTATTTCGGGCCCGGCATGAGTATAAACCCCGGCATGGGTAGTACGCGGAATAGAGGCGCCAACCACGTTACAGATCCCAAAAATAGTTGCGCCTTTTTCTTTGGCCAATTCAATGGCAGCCATAGTATCAGCCGTTTCGCCTGATTGTGAGATCGCTATCACCAGGTCTTTTTCTGTAATTATCGGGTTTCGGTACCTGAATTCCGAAGCATATTCAACCTCAACCGGTACGCGTGCATATTCTTCAATCAGGTATTCGCCAACCAGTCCGGCATGCCATGATGTGCCGCAGGCAACAATAATAATGCGGTCAATATTTTTCAGCTTCTCCGTGTATTCCTTTATTCCGCCTAACTGAACCTTTCCTTTTTGAGGATAGATCCGCCCGCGCATACAATCGCGTATCGACCGCGGCTGCTCATAGATCTCTTTCAGCATAAAGTGATCAAAGCCGCCTTTCTCCAACATATCCAGCTTTAAATCAAGCTCCTGCACATATGGCGTTTGCGTTATATTGTCAATATTCTTTATCAGCAGGTCTTCGCGGCGCAGGTAAGCAATTTCATTATCATTTAAATAGATAACATTTTTGGTATACTCCACAATAGGCGTAGCATCCGAAGCAATAAAGTACTCGCCTTTGCCAACACCAATCACCATAGGGCTGCCTTTACGGGCAGCAATTAACAGATCAGGTTCATCAGCGCTCATTATTACAATGGCATAAGCCCCTATCACTTTAGTTAAAGCAACCCTAACCGCTTCGCGCAGGTCTAAACCTGTTTCATCCTGGATATCTTCAACCAGGTGTATTAAAACCTCGGTATCTGTATCGCTTTTAAAAACATGGCCTTTGCTTAACAACGTTTCTTTTATAACACCATAGTTTTCAATTATCCCATTATGAATAATATTAAGCCTGCGGTTACCAGAAGCGTGCGGGTGCGAGTTCCTGTCGCTTGGTACTCCATGTGTTGCCCAACGGGTATGGCCCATGCCAATTGTACCGCCAAGGTCAACATTTTTTACAAAATCCTCCAGATCGCTAACCTTTCCTGCTTTTTTAAATACTTTTAATTCTTTGTCAAATAAAGAAACCCCGGCGCTGTCATATCCGCGATATTCCAGCCTGTGAAGGCCTTTTATAACAATGGGATAGGCATCTCTAAAGCCTATATAACCTACAATTCCACACATAAATAGATAGTTAATTAATAATGTTTTTCAGCGCAAAAATAATAACATTAGTGATTAAAGGTTATGTTTTGGTCGCAATCAACAATATTAAATTTTTTTAAAAAGTATCCATAACTTATGAATATTAAGCGGTTAGATAAGAGACCAGAGATTAATTAACCCGGATGGCGGCTATTTTACTCAAAAACAAAAAAGTCCGGAAGATGCATCAATACATCTTCCGGACTTTCAGACCAGGCTCTTATCCCAACCTTTAATCTTTCAATTTTGCTTGGCTATCCTGGTATAAATAATATTCAACTTTATTTTATAGGGCGAAGTTTTATCTGTACCTGTGGCTAAGGTACGTGCCGCAATTTGCGAAGTAACAGCAATATCTACAGAGGACTTATTAGTGGTATCAATAGGGGCTATATAGGCACCATAATCAACTGTTCTTTTAAGCAGCAAATCCTGCAAATAGGCGGTTATAATAAAATGATACTGTTTTGTTGCAGAATTGTAACGTCCTCCAAAAACCCCTATACCTCCACTCCGCGGATCATTGGCGCTGGCATCCTCTAAAGAAACACGCTGATTAGCTATATCCAACTTATACATTGTAATTTGAGGTATTGGACTATACGGGATATTAGACCCGGGGCTTGGCGTTATTACCAGCTCGGCGCGGTTTAACACTATATCACTATCTTTTTTCAACAGATTATTCCTAAGATTCGTCAATAAATTGGGGAACTTGATCTTGGTGCGTAAACCCGCAAGGCCTTGTAAATAAAAAACATTGCCTGATGTTGTGGTATTGGCAAGTTCGGCCTGAATGGATGTTGAATAGGTATGTTTTACTGATGCCGCAAGCTTTGTTATAGGAAGCATTATTGTAGCGGTATCAATAACACCATTATTAACAATTTTACAATAAACCGCCAGGGTATCGCCGCTTGAAAACATAAAAGTACCCCCTGAACCGCTCGTTTGATTCTTATCAAGCGTTAGGTATAAACCTTGAACAGCATTTTGAAAAACCTTGTTTGATGAAAGCGTAGCACTGCTTGCATTAAACAAATTTGAAATAATAAAACTGTTGTTAATAGGCACCCTTAGTTGTGGCGGAACCTTTATAAGAGTATCAGGCTTACCGGTTATTATATTAAAAACTTTTATAGAATCATGTGTGCGCGCTTTAAATGTTACCGACCCCAATAAATTGGATAAATTCGGCTTCCAGATTTTAGTATTATAATAAGAAATGCTTTCATTAAAAGGCTCTGCAAGCTGATAAACGTTTAACTTATAAGTTGATGCCACCGAATCGCCGTAAAAACCATCGATATAACGTAGCACCAATCTTGTTGAATCAATTGATATTGTTCCTGATGGTAAAGTATACGCTGTTGCCCCTGGTAAGCTAAGACTTGCAGCAAGGTTTGATTCAGTTGTTCCAAAAATAGGATCGATAAAGTATGCCAGCGGATTTTTAGTGGCGGCAGAAGTTATAACAGAATCATCCTTAACAGTATTAACCATTATAGTTGACGTATCAACCAATGTACCATTAATTTGATTTGCTGAATTCACACCCAGGCCAACAGTATCCTGATTTTTACAACTATTCAAAATAAAAAGACTTATTAACAACGTCAATAAGTCTAAACGGAAAAATTTCATATATGATCTCAAAGCTTATACAACATGTGCCAATTCTTCATTGGCAATTTCGTCGTAAAAATTGTAATAATTTTCGAAATCTGCGGTAGATTCGAATTCTAAAACCGATTTATTGCTGTTTTTAACATTATTTAACACATCTTCGTCAATATTCTCATCAGCCAAAACTATTCCGTCACTGTATTGAATAGCGCCGGCATATAATGCGGCGTTACTTCCGGGTTTATAAACCTCTGTATGTTTTTCAGTCATATCGCCCATTACGGCTTTTTGAGCAAAATCGGCATCCAGTTGTTCAGTAAAGTCGTTTTGGTAAATAGAGTAAACAACCTTTGAGTTTTTGAATGTAGGGTCGTCCTTATAGGTTGTTTTTAAATAAGCGGGCACTAAAGCGCTCATCCAGCCATGACAGTGAATTACGTCAGGAGCCCAGCCTAATTTTTTAACCGTCTCTAAGGCGCCCTTGCAGAAGAAGATCATGCGCTCATCATTGTCAGCATAAAACTTACCGTCTTTATCGGCAAATACATGTTTACGCTGAAAATACTCTTCATTATCTAAAAAATAAACCTGCATTCGCGCAGCAGGGATAGAAGCAACTTTAATAATTAACGGATTGTCATTATCATTAATGATAATGTTCATTCCCGATAAACGGATCACCTCGTGTAACCGGTTCCTGCGCTCATTGATATTTCCAAAACGCGGCATAAGGATACGGATCTCGTAACCTTTTTCCTGCATAGCCTGCGGAAGCTGGCGTGTGATTTCAGAAATTTTTGAGAGTTCAAGGAAAGGAGACATTTCGTGAGTTATAAACAAAAGCTTAGATTTACCCATCACTATATCAGTATTTAATTTATATAAAGAAGTCCAAAAAAATTGAGTGTGCAAATATAAGCATTATTATATGAACTGGCAACCAATTATGCAAGTAACTTTTGGTAAATATTAATCATTTATACAACTTTGCCCCAATTATGTAATTTCATTTGTGTTGAAAACATTTACTACTAAGAAATCTTTACAGCAATATTTGCAGCAAATAAAAGCCTTAAACCAAACTGTTGGTTTTGTGGCTACTCTGGGCGCTCTGCATCAGGGCCACCTTTCATTAATTGAACTGGCACAGCAACAAAATGATGTAATTGTGTGCAGCATTTTTGTGAATCCCAGCCAGTTTAATGACCCTAAAGACCTGGAGAAATATCCCCGGACCATTGAGGCAGATATTAAATTGCTGGAGCAGGTTAAGTGCGACATACTGTTCAATCCGGAGGTAAATGAGATGTATGATGGTAATGAACATTGGCATTTAAACATAGGCGAAACCGAACATTTGCTTGAAGGCGAGTTCCGCCCGGGCCATTACCAGGGCGTTACCCAGATAGTTAACAAGCTTTTTAATATTGTTAACCCTGATGCTGCCTATTTTGGACAAAAAGATTATCAGCAGTTTTTGATCATCAGCAAAATGGTTACTATGCTGAATATGCCGGTTAAGATGGTGATGTGCCCAATAAAGCGAGAAACCGACGGCCTGGCAATGAGTTCAAGGAATATCCATTTAACACCTGATGACAGGCAGCATGCATTGGTTCTTTCAAAAACGCTGAACTGGTTAAAAACCAACTTCAACAGCCATAACATTCCAACATTAAAAAAAGAAGCTGAACAAATGATAAACGCCGAACCCGGCGTTGAGCTTGATTATTTTGCAATTGCCGATGGTGACACCCTCCACCCCGCAGATGAGGGCACTAAAATCATCGTGGCCCTTGTGGCTGCCAAAGTGGGTAAGACGAGGCTGATTGATAATGTTGTGTTGAGTTCGTAGTTAATGGTTCATAGTTGATGGTCCATGGCAGGAGGTTTAGTTTATAGCGCCAAATTTTGGCTATGAACTATGAACCATTAACTATGAACTAAAAGGCAACTTTTCCCCCATTACTTCACTTATCTTCCGGTACGATTCAAAGGTCCAGCCTGCAACATGAGGGGTAAGAATTACTTTGCCTGATTGTTTTAGCTCGTCAAACCACTCCTGCTCAGCAAGTGCAGGAAATTTCTCAACCTCAAGCACATCAAGACCCGCACCTAAAACCTTACCTTGCTTTATTGCATCAATTACCGCCCGTATCTTAGCGGTTTTGCCACGGGAAGTATTTATAAAAAATATGGGCTTTTTAAAATGAAATAAATATTCTTCACTTACCAAACCATCTGTTTCTGCAGTTAACGGGATGTGCAGGCTTAACACATCACTATGTTTTACAATTTCTTCCATGCTTACTTCCCGGGCATATTTATCACTAAAACCGGTTTTATATTTATCATAAGCAATTACGTTTACCTCAAAACCCGACAATTTTTTAGCAAAGCTTTTACCCATAAAGCCATAACCTACAATACCCACCGTGCGGCCCTTCAGCTCATATCCACGGTTAGGCTCACGCTGCCAGCTTCCGGCGCGGATCTGATCGTCAGCAATATTAAAGTTGTTCATCAGAGCCAGTAACAAGCCTACGGCATGTTCACCAACGGCATCCATATTGCCTTCGGGCGCATTTATTAATGTTATACCTCTTTCGGCAGCATATGCTTCATTAATATTATCCATACCGGCACCTGCACGGCAAACAAAGCGGAGGTTCTTAGCAATATCAATCACCTGTTTATTAACATTAAACTTTGAGCGGATAACCATCCCGGCATAGTCACCCAGGATTTGCAGGGCTTCATCGGGTTTTATTGTGGGTTTATAATCGCATTGATAACCTTTGGCAGCAGCCATCTCTATAAACACAGGATGGATATCATCAACAATAAGAATATTATTTTTCAACTACTTAGTAATTTATATTAAGGTGTAAAATTATAAAATGCCCGGTTTAATTAACATTGATCCAAAGGTTTATTAATAAAAGATGACATTTTATGCATTTTTTAAAACTGGCACGTTAATAGAGTTGTATTATATCCAGGAGTATCTCACAAAAAAATGAAGCTAATGAAATTTAAGAAAATGGGTGCCGGCATGAAGATACAGGCCAGCAGGCTTTCGAATAAAGGCTTTAAGCAAATATTTGACCGCATTGATCAGCTCAATATTAAAAAAGGTGTTGATAAAATGGGGATAGATAAGTTTATTGAGCAATGCGCTTACCTGGCAGCAGGATCGGGCGTTATATCAGGTACGGGTGGTATGCTAACTATGGTGATAGGTGTTCCGCTTGATTTTGTTAATTTATTAACGCAGCAATTCAGGGTTACCATGGCTATTATGTACCACAATAAGGGCAGTTACCAAATAGGCTTTGAAGAATTTATGTCGTTCATAGCAACTTCCCTGAAAGTGGATGCTGGTGTTACCCTTACCAAAACCATGATGGAGGGCGTTGCTGAAAAAATGTTAATGGTGTTGGGTACCCGCACTGCCGAAAGATTGGTACCCGTAGTTGGTGCGGTTATCGGCGGCACCGCAAACTATTTTTTTATAAAACGCATGGCATCGTCAATAAAGAAAATGCAGACTGAACCAATTATTATTTTAGTTGATGGATCATAGTTCATGGTTCATAGTCGAAAGAAACAGGGGTTTATTTATTAACTATATTACCTAAACGAAGCTACCATGAACTATGAACCATCAACTATGATCTACCTTTACTCATCCCTCAGTGATTTTATGGGATTAACCGTTGCAGCTTTAAAGGTTATATAGCTAATTGTTGCCATTGAGATAAACAACAATGTAATCACCGGTAATATAAACTGCCACCAGCTAAGTGCTGCCCTGAAGGCATAACCATGCAGCCATTCGTCAATAAATAAAACCGATAACGGTATTGCCAGTACGCTTGACAGCAATACCAGCTTTATAGCATCAAGCGTTAACAATGAGGTAATATTGCCGACTGACGCCCCCATAACCTTACGTACCCCTATTTCTTTGATCCGGCGAGCGGTAGCATATGCTGTTAGTCCAAATAGCCCCATACAGGCAATTAATATAGCGAGGCCCGAAAACAGCAAAAAAAGCTTACCAAATTGCAAGTCCTGCTGATATTGTCTGTTATAAAAATCATCAAGAAAAAACCAGTCGAAAGACGACTCAGGAAAATAATTGTTCCAGCTGCTTTTCAAGCCTTTCATAACCTCATCAAGATTATTACCCTTAAACTTAATGGAATAATAGTTGGTTGGGATCCAGTTAAGCGCCGGGTCCATAAATAATATTACAGGGGTATAGTTTTGCTGTAACGATTGCTGGTGATAATCTTTTACCACACCAATAACCAGGTTTGGTTTCTTTTCGTTGGTTTCCAGCCAAACCTGCTTGCCTACAGCCGCATCGTTTGATGCAAACCCAAATTGTTTTACTGATGCTTCATTCAGTACAACGCCTGTAGAATCAGACGGCCTGCTTTTATCAAACGCTCTGCCTGCAATTATCTGTAAATTATAGTTCTTTATAAAATCATGATCAACCTTTAACATTTCATAGGTACGTTCTTCATTTTTTGAAGCACCATACCTCCGGTTTGCTAAAAACTCTCCGACCGCTTTACCAGGTACTGCACCTGATACGGTTACACCGTTTACACCCGGCATATTTTGCAGTACCTGTTTAAAGGTTTGTACTTTACGGGCATAATCCGGTGTGCTGACAGGGGCCTTTATCACAATTGTTTGATTGATGGATATGCCCAATTGTTGTTTACCCATAAAAACAATTTGGCGGTATACCGCAAATGTTCCCGCTATAAGCACTATTGAAGCTGCAAATTGAAAACCTACCATACCCTTACGAAGAATGATCCCACCCTTTGAAAAATTATACCGCCCCTTTAAAACACTCACCGGCTTTAATTTAGAGAGTAATACGGCGG
>JAQBOS010000601.1 GCA_028287925.1 Mucilaginibacter sp.
GTTTTATGGGTTTCGGTATGCCGGTATTTAAACAATACAATACCAAATGCAACCAGTAATATAGCCGCTGCCTGTAAATACCGGTTATAAATAAGCAGTCGCCGTGGCTTAAATAACATCCGGTCAATCGCATCGTCCATCGGGGCGAAGAGCGCAATCTTTTCCTCTTCGCTTAATTCAGCTTTCTGTTCTTTTTCAAGATCCGAAAACCAGGTTTCAACTATTATTCGTTCCTGCTCATTTGCTTGTCCTGATTGATACCGCTCAAATAAATTCTTAATCCTGTTGTCCACTATAAGTGCTTTTTATATAGCTCGCTTACAAAGTCCGTTTGTCCTTTAAGAAAAGGTTAACTGTTTGTTACCTTTTCTTACACAGAAGCAAAAACCACAGGGAAAGTTAAAATAACAAACAGAGTCAAAAGTTCGGGGTGGCTGCTTTGAAGGCTTAGCCTAAGGCGTTTCAATGCTTCGGAAACATTATTGCGGACGGTTTTTTCTGATATATTGAGGAGATCTGCAATTTCACCGTTCTTTTTCCCTTCATTTTTGCTCAGGAAATAACATGACCGCATGGTTTCGGGGAGCTGATCGACAAGCTGGTCTATATGTGAATTAAGTTCGTTTGCAAGTCTTTGATCTTCGGCGGAGTAAGACAGTTGATCAATTTGCTCAACTAAATAACTTTCACCTTTTATCCGGATATTTTTTTTACGATAGGCAGAGATAACATGATTGCGGCTGAACACATAAAGGTATATTTTAAAATCTTTTATCTGGCGCAGCTGTTGCTTGTTTGTCCACAGGCTGACGAAAATATCTTGAGTTATATCCCGCGCATCCTCCTTTGAGTTCAGCCTCGCATATACCACCCCAAAAACAAATGATTTGTATTGCTGATATAATTCCCTGAAAGCAAGGGTGTCGCCATCGCCGCATTTAGTCAGCAGCAACTGTTCTGATAAATTTTTATATATCATAGATTTGCTTTGATAAACTGCGCAAATTTAACATGTGGTTGCAGCATGGTTATTAAGCGTGTATTAACAAACCAATACGTTATTATCCCGGGTTACCAGCCAATATCCATGTAGTTCACATTGTTTTTACGTGATGATGTAACAGCTATTCCCTTCAGGCCGCTCCCTATAAATGCAAAGCCTTCCAGCTCATCGCTCCTTTCATCAACATCAACAACTTTTATCACTTCCTGCCTACCGGATGCAATCGACTTTTCAAGGTCAACATAGGTAAACCGCCATTTACGGCCTTCAATTTGATTTTGGATCAATACCAAAATGCCTTTATCAGCCATGTAGTATAAATTCTGTACCCAGGGCGTACAGGTAAACTTTTTATACAGTACACCTGGCTCACTGGTTTTTGAGCAGTTTTTCAGGTGTTCAGGATCATATAAACGCACTTCGTTACCATGGTTGCCATAGTCGGCAGTGGCAACGTACCATTTATGTTTATAGCTTACATACTCGGGCCGGGTACCCTGGATGCAGGCATCATCTTCAATTGTTTTTAATAAATTACCATCAAGGGAGCCTGTCTTCCATAAACCGTTCCAGTTTATATAATAGATCATCGCCTTCCACGATCCGCCCGGTTTCTCCGGTTTTACGGAATTGCCCATAAACACAGGTTCTGAACCATGATAAGCTAATCCTGTAGGATGATTAATCACATCTTTACCGTCAACCGTTAATTTACATTCCTTATGATCATATACCAGCGTATCTTTATCAAAAGAAAATTGACGGATCATCCCCACTTCCCTATCTCCGTATAAAAAAGCTTTTCCCTGCTGGTAAGAGATCCCCTGGCAGGCACCTAATGAGTCGATAGTTACCGACTTTTTCAGATCCATCCGTAAATCGGAGGTAAAGATAAAAGCGGCTATTAGCAGGGTTATTACAAACGTTAGCGTTTTCATAAACAAAACAGGTTAAATATTCATTAAGCAATAGTTATAACCTGCTTTACCTCACCCTTCATGATAAAATTTACAGGTTTTATTATCAGGTATCAGGCACACAAAAAAACTCACGCTATATTATGCCATAATTAAATTTTCATTATTTATTTAATTTTTTACTCAACCTTTAATACTAATTAACAGCTAAGTCCGCATTCCGAAATAACTTTCATAATATTTGCGTCCTGGAATAATATGACGAACATTGCCATCTGGATCATTTCATTTATAGCTATTGCCGGCGTTATTATCCGGCCTTTTAAAATTACAGAAGCTATTTGGGCGGTTTCAGGTGCGGCAATCCTGGTGGTTTTTGGTTTAATTCTACCCTCCGATGGATTATCCGGCGTACTTAAAGGCACTGATGTTTACCTTTTTTTAACCGGTATGATGCTGTTGGCTGAAACAGCAAGAGAAGAAAAATTATTTGACTGGCTCGCGGCACATGCCACCAAGCTCGCTAAAGGTTCGTCAACCCGCCTTTTCCTTTTAATTTATCTTGTTGGGATCGTGGTCACTACTTTTTTATCAAATGATGCTACGGCAGTGGTATTAACCCCGGCAGTAGCGGCATCCGTTAAGGCGGCTAAGGTGCAAAAGCCGCTCCCCTATTTACTAATCTGCGCGTTTATTGCAAACGCGGCTTCATTTGTGCTGCCAATTTCAAACCCGGCTAATTTGGTTATTTATGGCAGCCATATGCCGCCCTTGCTGCAATGGCTGCCGCAATATATTCTGCCTTCGGTTGTTGCCATAGCGGTAACCTATTTTATGCTGTGTTTTTCTCAACGTAATGAGCTGAAACAAAAAATTGAAAGCAATATTCCCGTCCCTGTACTTTCGCAAGGCGGTAAAACAGCAATTATAGGTATTGCCGCAACAGCCATTATTCTGCTGGTATGTTCCGCTTTTGATCTTCAACTCGGTTTGCCCACGGCCATTACCGGTATTATAACTTCTGCAATTGTTATTATCCGCGCAAAAAAAAATCCGCTAGTTGTTATCAGGGGTGTTTCCTGGGCTGTTCTCCCATTAGTTGCCGGGCTATTTATAATTGTTGAGGCGCTTAACAAAACAGGGGTCATTGAAACGTTAACTAACCTTCTTCATCAAAGTGCGGCACATTCAGCTGCTAATACAGCCTGGGGCAGTGGCGTTATCATTGCCTTTGCCTGTAACCTGGTAAACAACTTACCAGCAGGCTTAATAGCAGGTAACGCGGTACAGGCTGCCGGTCATGTTCCTGAAATTGTAAAAAGCGCTATCCTTATCGGTGTCGACCTGGGGCCAAACCTTTCTATAACTGGCTCGCTGACTACCATACTCTGGCTGGTGGCCTTACGCCGCGAAGGACAAACAGTTAGCGCCCGGGCCTTTCTTAAAATTGGCTCGTTAATTATGATCCCAGCGCTTTTATTGGCAATAGCATCACTTTGGATCTAAAACAGATTACCTGTAAATCAGACCCCTATATTATTAAGAAACGCCTCCCTGTAGTTTTGGGCAATCGGAATTTCCTTTTGTTTAACAAATACCCGGTTACCTTCAATATGGCTGATCATTGTTTTGTTGATAATAAACGACCGGTGCACCCTTATAAATAACTCACCTGGCAGCAAGTCGATAAATGAAGAGAAAGGCATTTTTGTTATGATGACTGATTCAGCTTTAACTACTTTGGTGTAGTTTCCCTGTGCTTCGGCATACAAACATTCATCATAAAGCACTTTGTATATTTTACCTTCGGCCCTGATAAAAAAATAGTTTTGCTGCACTGGCAGGCTATTTTGGACGACAGGTTTTACAGTTTGCTCCAGTTTTTCCCTGGCCTTATCAACTGCAACAATAAACCGCTCTATTGAAAATGGCTTAAGCAGGTAATCGCAGGCGGCAAGATCGAAAGCATTTACCGCATATTCCTGGTAGGCTGTTGTAAAAATAACTTGCGGGGCATTTTTAAGCGTGTTTAAAAAACCTATTCCATTCAATACGGGCATATGGATATCCAAAAACAAAAGATCAATTTCATTAGCTAATAAAAGATCCTTAGCCTCCAAAGCGTTTCCGCATTCTGCAACAATATTTAAATATGGCAGGTGGCTGCAATAGTTCCTGATAATGCTTCTTGCAACAGGCTCATCGTCTACTACCAGGCAGTTGATCATCAATTTATTCCTTTATTTTTAAATTCAATTCAACATGATACAAGCCATTTTCTGTAGCCTGCTTCAATTCATAATCGTTCCCATATAACAGGTCCAGTCTTTTAATAGTATTAGCCAACCCTAAACCCGAGCTTTCATTAAGCATAGTATCATTATTTTTTTGTTGCTGATAGGAGTTGCTTACCAGCAAGCAAATAAAGTTACCGGTAATTTTCAATGAAATATCAATATCAATTTCCTGGTTCAATGTATTTTTTGAATGTTTAAAAGCATTCTCTATAAATACGATCAAAACTTGAGGTGCAATTTTAATACCGGTGTTGTTTACCGGTGTTAGATCTGTTACCAGGTTAAGCCGGTCGCTGATCCTGATCTGTTCAAATTCAATATAATTTTTAATATACTCCAACTCTTCCTTCAAAGGCACAAACAGCTTTTTATCGCCATAAACCGTGTAACGCAATAAATGAGACAATTTGAGCAGCAGTGCAGGGATCCGTTCATGCTCCTCAATAGAGATCCCATAAAGATTATTCAACACGTTGAACAGGAAATGAGGGCTCAGCTGTGACTGTAACAAGCTAAACTCACCTTCTTTTTGTTCTGCTTTAATTTGAGCCTCATGCAACTCTTTTTGCAGGGAGGTTCTTATCAGTTTCAGAAACATGCCTATTACCAAACCGGTTAAAAAGAAAGGCATTGCATCGCGCACTACTTCAATAAACCCTGCATATGGATTGTTGAATACATAGCATACCAATAACCATTTGAAAATAGCGAGGCCAATGCAGGCTAATAAGGTATACAAAAAGAAAAGTATAAGTTTCTGTTCAAGATACCACCTTTGGCAAAGCCATCGGCCGGTATAAATACAAAACAGGAAGAATAAACAATCTGTAAACGCGGATATAAGGTTATTAAAACGGAACCCGGTTACGTGTAGAAAATACATCCCAAATAACAAAAACGCTAAAACAACAATACAAAAAGCTATATGGACTTTGAGCTTATTGCCGCTGGTTATATACTGACCCATTTTCATACCCCTAAAGTTCAGCAAATAAAGTTGAATAAGAATTTGTGCTGTCGAAAAAGACATTCGCGGGGTTGAATGATTTAAAAACGGTGATAAAACAACTCATCCCCATAAAACTTATTTCAGCCACTTATTTTGTGCTATCCATCCCTATAATTTCATAAACGCCTGGATTCATTCAAAATTTAAGGATTGTTAAATAAACAACCTTAATTTATGAAACTTAAATTTTTGTTTGCCATTGCCCTGGTGATAACTATTTGCTTTAATGCCTACCCACAAAACGGTACCGGCAAGATAAGCGGTGTAGTTCGGGATGACCAGGGCAAAACATTAGCCGGGGCTACTATTGCATTACAAACTGATACAGTAACCACTTCAAAAACCATAAAGATAGCTGATAAAAACGGCGCCTTTGCTTTTAAAAACCTGGTTAAGGGAACCTATATGATCACCTGCACAAATGTTGGCTTCAAGGCATATAGTACAGGTCGTTTAAGGATTGATGAAACCCGGCAGCTTATTGTATTGCCGGTTATTGTACTACAGGCAGCAAACAAGCAAACCTTAAAAGAAGTAGTAGTTACCGCAAAAAAGCCTTTAATTGAACAAAAAATAGACCGGACTATTGTTAATGTAGATGCCATGCTAACCGCCGCAGGCAGTAATGCGCTGGAGGTCTTGTCAAAAAGTCCGGGAGTAATTATTGGACCAAATGATGATATCAGCCTCAATGGCAAAAACAATGTGCTGATATTGATAGATGACAAGCCCACTTATATGTCGGCACAGGACCTGGCGGCCTACCTGCGAACGTTGCCGGGAGGAGTACTGGATAAACTTGAATTGATGAGTAGCCCACCTGCCAGGTATGACGCATCCGGAGGGGCTATCATAAATATTGTATTAAAGAAAAATAAATTATCCGGTTTTAACGGTGGCATAAGCCTGGGATATAACCAGGGTGTATATGCCCGAACCAATAATGCATTAAATATTAACTACCGTACTCCTAAGTTTAACATTTTCAGTAACCTCAGCTACAGTCACGATCAAAATTTTAGTAATGAAACTTATAACCGGTATTTTTTTAATAACGATGGCTCTTCCAATTCATCTATAGTACAAAATAGCCGCTATACTTATCTTTCAAATGCATGGAATGGCCGGATAGGATTTGATTATTTTGTTTCACCCAAAACAACGGTGGGGATAATGTTTACCGGCAGCACCAGGCCAAAAACCGATTTGCTTACTTACCAAAGCAACCAATACAACGGGAGTATGCAGTTGGACTCCGTAGGCAGGGGTTATACTGATGGAAATTATCAATCTAAAAACTTTGGAATAAACCTGAACCTGCAACATAAATTTGACAGCGCGGGCAGGGTGTTAACTATAGACTTAGATCATATTAATTTCAATTCGGGCAGCAGCCAGTTTTCACCAGCTGATGTTTACTTACCTGATGGCAGTTTGATAAATGATCAACAGCGTCTCTTTACTTTCCCATCTAATGTTAATATTTATGCAGGAAAGATAGACTATACACATCCTTTAGTGGGTAAGGCAGAATTTGATGCAGGCTTTAAGTCGAGCTATGTGAGTACTGATAATCACTCCAACTGGTTTAACCGGCAAGGGAATAACCTGGTCCCTGATTACGGCCAAACTAACCACTTCCGTTATGATGAAAATATTAACTCCGCATATGTAAATTTAAAAAAGGAATGGAAACGATGGGGTGCTCAGGGCGGCATGCGTTTGGAGAACACTTTGTCAAAAGGCCACCAGCTCAGTAACCCGGCCATTGCTGATTCCTCCTTTACAAAACGTTATACCAGTTTATTCCCTTCCTTATATCTTTCTTATAAACTGGACACTATTGGAAACAACACCCTGGTTTTAAGTTATAGCAAAAGAATTCACCGGCCGGGTTATCAGCAGCTTAATCCTTTTCTCTTTTTTCACGACCAGCATTCGTATTCTTCGGGTAATCCGGACCTTGTACCTAACTTTAACGAGTTTTTTGAATTAAGATATGCCTATAAACGGTACTTTGGGATTACTGTAGGGTACTGGTCAGGAAATAACGGATTAAATCCTGTAACCCAGGCAATCGGAGATATTTTTATAACAAAACCTTATAATTTTGTTAATAACCGTACTTACAGTTTTATACCTTACTTTTCTCTTAATCCCACCCAATGGTGGACGCTGCATCTTAATGCTGTTTTACTGTACATAATAAACAAGGGGAACGCAGGGGGCATAACAATAAACCAGAAGGCAAATGTTCATGAAATTGAAACTTCTAACGAGTTTCGGCTAAGTAAAACATGGAGTGCTGAATTGGACGGCTTTTTTCCCGGGAAACAGGCTTTCGCTCAAAGCACGGGCGGCTCAGTTTATAACGTCAGCGCCGGGGTACAAAAAAGCATTTTACAGGGATTAGGGACAATCAGTTTAAATGCGAATGATATTTTTAATACGCTGGTAAATCATAATCAAACCACTGATATTAACCGGGTTTCCGCATTCTCTACCATGGAAACAGATACCCGCAGGGTTGGTTTATCCTTTACCTATCGCTTTGGCAAGGCTGCAAATGCCCGCAAACGAAATAATACCGGCAGTGCTGAAGATGAAAAAGGCAGAACGAATTAAAAGCGTAACAATTATTGGCCTTCTCCATTCCTATAGTCCTTTGGCGAGATCCCGTTCTTCTTTTTAAACAGTTTTGAAAAATAAAAGATCGATTCAAAGCCGGTGTGATAGGCTATCTCATTTATATTTAACGAGGTGGATGTTAACAATTCTTTAGCCTTATTAAGCCGGATATGCAGGTAATATTGATTAGGCGACTGGCCCGTAGCTTTTTTAAATGCCTGCCTGAATTTTGAATAGCTCATCGGGATCTCATCAAGCAGCTCATCAATTTCGATGGGTTTTTCAATTGATTCGCGCATCCGGAATTTTGCATTGGCAATGGCTTTGCTGGTTTCATCCGTACCTGTATATTCATTTGGGGTGATACTGTTTACCATGCCCAGCATTTGTAAGGTGATGCCGCTTATGATTTGATGATAGCCTGAGACGGATGACTTTACACAATCCAGCAATTTATGGAATAACCCTTGCAGCTCTTCATTTAAACCAACATGCACAAAGGGATTTTTTTTATCAAAAAATTGCTGGGCCATTAAATATTCCGGGTAGTTTCCTTTAAAACCCACCCAATATTCCTCCCATCCCGAATGCGGATCAGGCTTATACCGATGCCAAACTCCCGGAAATAAGAAAAAACAGGTCCCCGCACCTATTTCAAACACACCTGTCTCTGACGATTCAAAAGTACCCCGGCCCTTTGAAATATAGACAAGGTAATAATCATTCAGGATCCTGCCTTTGTTCCAGGTAAAAGCATTTGTTGCGGGGTGCTCCCTATTGTTTGGATAAATTTGGTTAATATCAACTTTTGAACAGCCAACTGATGTAATAAAAAAGCCCCATTTTTCATCAATAAGAGATGGGGCAAGGTATTTATTAAAATTATGCATCTGGTTGGGTTGGTTGTTTGTTTGATAAGAAATGAAATTACAAAATATATCAAAATGTACAAAAACTATGCGTCTTTATATAACAACGCGGCATTGCATAAAGTTATTTTTGGTAAATAAATCTAAATTTTCGTCATTCCACTCTTACTATCAGCGTAATAACAAATCGCTTTGTTAAGGTATGGTTCAAACATTTTGGATTTTATTATTAAGATATTATAGCTTATGAATACCTTCAAATACCTGGCTTCTCTCCTGTTTTTCGTGGTTACAATAAATGCTTCCGGTCAGCAAAATGCACCTACAGGTTTATTGTGTAACCTGTTGTCGCATCCTGAATCGGCTGTTATTACCCACAAAGTTCCTAATTTTGGGTGGATAGTAAATGCCGGTGTAAAAGATGATTACCAAACTGCCTGTCACATTGAAGTAGCCAGCTCGCTTTCGCTTTTACAGGCAGGCAATCCCGACCTGTGGGACACAGGAAAGATCACGTCGGCACAATCAATCAATATAAAATATGAAGGTAAAGCCCTTGAACCAAATAAAAGCTATTGGTGGCGGGTTTGCAGCTGGGGCAAAACCGGCAAACAGTCGGCCTGGAGTAACATACAAAAATTTAACACCGGTAATTTTGATGCCGTAAAGATTTGGCCCGATGAAAGTAAATGGGTTGAGCTGCCCGATGAGCAAGGCAAAAAACTCCCGGCCTTTGAAGATCGCGACCCTATTGTTTATTATGACAGAGCACCCGTAAAAACTGTTAAGCAAAAAAACGGGAACATATTCTATGACTTTAAAAAGGATGCCTTTGCATATTTAACACTTAACCTGTCATGGGAGCCGGGGACGGCAAGTGTTGATTCCCTAACCCTTTCCATCGGTGAAAAAGGGATTGGCGATTCAATAGACCAAAAGCCCGGCGGCGGTATTATTTATCAAACCTACAAAATCGGCCTCAAAAAAGGCGCTAATGATTATGTGCTGAATATCCCCCGCTTTGTTCCGCAATTTCCATGGAGCCAGGTAATGCCTTTACAATTGCCCGAGGTGATCCCTTTCCGCTATTGCGAGATCAAAGCTATGCCGGGATTGAAGATCAATACCATCACCCAGAAGGCTTTAACCGTAAAGTTTGATAATAGCGCATCGGCCTTTAGCTGCTCTGATGATCGCCTGAATCAAATTTATGAGATGTGTAAATACTCAACCATAGCCAACACATTTAATGGTGATTATGCCAACAGCGAGCGCGAGCGGATGATGTACGAGGCGGATTGCTATATTCAGCAAATGTGCCATTACGCCATTGACCGCGAGTTTTCTACTGCCCGTTACAGTACAGAAAACCTCATTTACCACGCAAGCTGGCCCACAGAATGGATCTCGCACAGCGTTTTTATGGCCTGGTCTGATTACCTGTACACTGGTAATAAAGACCTTATTGAAAAATATTATAATGACCTGAAAGCAAAAACATTGATCGCGCTCGAAACACCGGAAGGGCTAATTAGTTCGCGTACCGGTTTACAAACAAAAAACTTCCTGGCATCTATCCATTATAACGGCGATCTGTTACATGATATTGACGACTGGCCTGATGCCGACCAGGGAATATATCCAAGCGGCGAAACAGATAATTATGAGCGCAAGGATTACAACACCGTTGTTAATGCCTTTTACTACCGGGCATTAGTGTTGATGTCGCAAATATCACTTGCAACTGATCATAAAGAAGATGCCTCCCTCTTTGCTGAAAAGGCCGAAAAGGTAAAAAAGAAATTTAACGAAGTTTTTTTTGATAAGGTAAGCAGGATCTATATTGATGGCATTGGCAGCAGGCATTCGGCTATCCAGGCAAATTTGTTCCCGCTTGCTTTTGGTTTAGTACCTGACCCGCATAAAGAAAGCGTGGTAAACTTTGTAAAATCAAAATGGATGGCCTGCGGGGTTTATGCATCAAATTACCTAATGGAAGGCTTATACAATGCCGAACAGGGATCATATGCCTTGGACCTGATCACCAACGATTCGGACCGTGGCTGGCTTAACATGATCCGTGTTGGCGCAACGATGACAACTGAGGCCTGGGACTTAAAATACGATCCGCAGGATATGAGCTGGAGCCATGCATGGAGCGCCTCCCCTGCTCATATCATTCCACGAAGAATTATGGGAATTCAGCCTGCAGAACCAGGGTTTGGGAAGATAATTATTAAACCCCAGCCTGGTGATCTGAAATGGGCCAAAATGAAACTCCCAACTATCCATGGCGATATTTTAACCAGCTTAAGCCAGGAGCCAGGTTTATTTTTCAACCTGGATACTACCATTCCGGCAAACACAACAGCTGAGATCTATCTGCCCAAAATAACTAACAACTATACCTTGTTAGTTGATGGGAAAGTTGTTAAGGATGCCAAAGCTGATGGGGCCTGGGTTATTGTTAACAGCCCATCAGGAAGTCATTCTTTTAAGATCAAGAAAAATTGATTAGCCCGCTTTATAACTTCACCTGCAATATCAAAAGAAATCCCTTGCATCAGCCGGAATAATTCCGGGACTTGAGTAACTTTCTTCACGACGGGTAAAATAACGTTTATCGACCGTCCGGCTGAAAATCCAATGAAACGGAGTTCATACAGTAACGCTTATGGCTTGGCGGCGGCCCGTCATCAAATATATGCCCAAGGTGTGAGCCGCAGCGCGCACAGATCACCTCTGTACGGTGCATCTCTGCTGAGTTATCATTGCGGTATATCACACTGTTTTTGCCAACAGGTTCAAAAAAGCTTGGCCAGCCGCAGTCGCTGGCAAATTTTGCGTCAGATCTGAACAGCTTATTACCGCAAACCGCGCAATAATAGGTCCCTTTAGCGCTGGCGTTCCAATATTTACCGGTAAAAGGCCTTTCTGTAGCTTGTTCCCTTGCGGTGACATACAACGTCGGGGGCAGGATCTTTTTCCATTCGGCGTTGCTTACATTTAAATGTTTTGTATCCGTATTTGAATAATAGGGATTATTTTTATGGCCATTTGCAGATTTAAGGTGCTGCGCGTAAGCCCCGGAAAAAGATATTGAAACTATAATGGCTAAAATTAGTGTTGATTTCATATTATTATTTGTCAATGGATAAGAGCCTGTTTAAATTTGATTAAAGTATTTTGTTATGGCGATTTTAAATGGAAGTTTAATTGTTTTTTTATCGGATTTTTTAAATTTAAGCGTTAAAATGGGAGCATATTTCATTCAATATATGCTATAAAATAACCGGGAAACCAAATTTGGCTTTATGATGTTTTGTGCGGACACTTCATAGAGCCATAGGCTCGAAATATTTTGTAACGATGGGTTTTAACCCAGCGCAGATAAAACTCTCTAAATAAAGTGCCATCGGCACGACCAATTTGGTATAAATGGTTCGAACATACTGTTCTTTTTATTGTTTTTTTACATCCTCAACGGATTAAAATCCGTTGTTACAATATGTGCCGGAGCTACGCCCCTGTTTAAATAAAAGATAAAAGAAAGGGTACCCACACTATTCATCGCAGAACTTTCAAAGTTAAACAGCCTCTAAGTATTAACCCGCTTATTTTTTCAATTTGTCTTTAAACCCCTTTTTAAACTTATCCAGTTCCGGCTGGATCACATATTTACAATAAGGTTTTTCGGAGTTTAAATTATAATAGTTTTGATGATAGCCTTCAGCTTTATAGAACAGTATATGGCACTACCTTGGTAACTATCTTATTTTTTACGCCTTTGTTGGTGTTGTCACCAACAAAACGTAGAGCCTATGGTATGGAACCTGGTGCACACAGCATGCGGCTGATTCTCAAATGCCAAGCTTCATCCTGCTTGTTGGTGACAACACCAACAAGGGCACTAGGTAATGACAAACCTGGCGTCAAGTCAATAGTCCTAAGTTGCAAGTCTTAAGTCAAACTTTGTCTTTTTGTACGCCTTTGTTGGTGTTCGGAAGAGTTCAAATAAGTGGCGGCCTGTGCGATTCCCTCCCCTGGGAGGGCGTAGGGAGGGGTTTTTGCGCCAAGCTTTTACGTATTTTTTACGCCTTTGTTGGTGTTGTCACCAACAAAACGTAGAGCCTATGGTATGGAACCTGGTGCACACAGCATGCGGCTGATTCTCAAACACCAAGCTTCATCCTGCTTGTTGGTGACAACACCAACAAGGGCGCTAAAAGCAAATTTAATGTAAATGTTTATTTACTGCTTTGTCGTACAGTTTCAGCAAACCTTACAAATGTTTATAAATCTTTTTTTTTAACATTCATCTGTTCAGGCAAAGCCGTCAGTTAAGATTTTTATCTTTGGCTTATTAAATCTAGAGAATGTCTGCCAGCGAAAACCTTATTCCCCAGCCAAAACTCTTTATGCTTTTATTGGGCTGCAAACCCCCGGGCAGACATACGGAACAGCACGATATCTTTTTCGGCATAGCTTCATCATTGCGTGAACTTGTTCCTGAGATCCAGGCATTTTGGCCCGAACCTGCAAAAATTCACATCGATGCATGGCGGGAAGTAAACAGCGTTAACGGCTACCGGGTTAAAATATCACCGGCTGAAACGAATGATAATGCCATCATACAGGATAAGAAATTGTTCTTCATCAACCTCGGGGGCTACCAGGAAAACAAGTTTGCCGAGCAGCATTATATTGTACTCGCTGTTAAGGCCGACAAAGCATCGGCATTTAAAGAAGCCAAAGAAACTTTATTTTTCGAGGAAAATAACTTTGGCGGAAACTCCCATATAGATGACAAATACGGCATTGATGTAGATGACATTTACCAGATAGAAGATCTTCTTTCACCAACACAAAAAGAAAAATACCGGATTGAAATTAACCCTGCAACTGATCTTCCTGAAGACGAGATTCATTTGGGTTATTTTAAATTGTCAGCGTTATAAACGGATTATATTTAGAAATCTTTTTGCGCTTAATCAGCGCAGCTTTATTTCTATTGTCATAAATCTATTTTGATAAAAATACTGCATGAAAAGGCTGAGTAAAATTAAATAAAGTCTTTTTCCATTATTTTTTTACCTGAAAGGCGCACTGCTATTACCCTATAAATTTTAGTAATTTGGGCAAAATTCCTTAACGGATAATTTGCCTATGAACGCTGTATTTATGTTCCCGCCCGAAGTACACTTGTTAGATATTACAGGGCCAGCTCATGTTTTTTATGAGGCCGCCTGTTATGGAGCACCGGTAACCCTTACTTTTAGCAGTATCTTTAAAGATGAAAAGGCCGGACGGAGCAGTTGTATGTTAGCCTTTGCCGCATTGGTTCCTTTTGACGAGCTGAATCTGCAATCGGGCGATCTTGTTTTTGTGCCTGGACTGGAAGCCTCGTTGTTGGTGAACGAAGAGTTTTTAAAAAAATCCAATCCTTTTCAGCAATGGTTAACACACCAGCATCAA
>JAQBOS010000321.1 GCA_028287925.1 Mucilaginibacter sp.
AACCTCCGGTATTTCATCTGTTAAAGCTTTCGCTAAATGATCGGGGGTAAATTCCATTGTCAGCAAACCGCCATCGGAAAGCGGTACATTTTGCATTACCTCGTAAATCTGCTTCCTGTTTTTGTGAAACTGATCAAAGCTTAATTCATCGTTTACCCATAAATAAATAAGGAAAACACAAGCAAGGCCACTGGCAAGGCCTGTCAGATTAAGAAGCGCAAACTGACGATCTTTTAAAAGATTGCGCCAGGCAATTTTAAGATTGTTTTTAAGCATGGTGTTTGGTTATTAGTCATTATGTCATTGGTCATTAGTTCATGGTTGATAGTTCATAGCCAGGGTTAGTTGTTTGGCAATTTGTTTTTACTGCCAACTGCACACTGCCAACTGCTTACTCACTCTTCAAGCTTTTCACCGGATTTGTCAATGCTGCTTTTATGCTTTGATAGCTTACCGTTAACAGGGTAATTGCCATGGCGCCAAAAGCGGTTATGGCAAAGATCCACCAGGTTATGGTTGACCGGTAGGTATAGCCCTGCAGCCAGCTATGCATAAAATAATAAGCTACCGGTGTTGCAATCAGCAGCGAAATGGTTACCAGGATCACAAAGTCTTTTGACAGTAAACGCCAAAGGTTAAATACGGTTGCACCCAATACTTTACGTACACCAATTTCTTTTATGCGCTGCTCCGCCATGAATGATGCCATGCCGAATAATCCCAGGCAGCTGATGAATATGGCCAGGCCCGCAAATGCGCTTGCCAGCTTGCCTATGCGCTCCTCGTTACCGAATTTTTTAGCGTATTCCGTATCTGCAAACTGGTAATCAAATGGCTGGGCGGGATTATATTTTTTAAATACCCGGTCTATTTTATCTATAGCCTCGCTTGTGCTGATTTTTGGATTTATTTTTAGGATCACAAAATCGACGCCTCCTTTTGCCAGGTGATAAAGCATGGGCCTTACCGGCTCATATGGCGATTCGGTAACTACATCTTTAATTACGCCGATCACCTTAAATGGTACACCGTCCCAACGGATGGTTTCGCCTACCGGGTTTTTAAGGCCCATAAATTTTGCAGCGGTTTCGTTAATAACAAAAGCAACAGAATCGGTTAAAAATTGCGCGGAGAAATCGCGCCCGTCTTTAAACTGCCAGCCTATTGTTTTGCCATAATCTGGCGATACATCCGTATTAGGAAAATCAACGGCAAGGGATGGGTCTTTATCTTTCCAATCGAAACCTGCATTTGTTCCATATACGCCGGTGGTAGGGCTGCTTGCTTCGGCAATGCTGGTGATAGTGCCTGATTTAAATAGCTCATCTTTAACAGCAGCAAACTGATTATGAATTTCACCGGTAACCATGGGCAGCATAACAATACCATCCCTGGTATAACCTACCGGGCGGTTTTTGGCAAACTGGATCTGCCGGTAAACTATAATGGTGCCAATAATTAAAGTAACTGAAACGGTAAATTGTGTTACCACCAGTACTTTGCGTGGAATAGCTGCCAGGCGGCCAACCTTAAACGTGCCTTTCAATACTTTTACCGGTTGAAATGATGACAGGTACAACGCGGGATAGCTGCCGGAAACAAGGCCTGTTATCAAACTAAAACCAATCCCCATTAGCCAGAATAAAGGACTGCCCCATGGAATTAACATTTTTTTGCCTGACACATCATTAAAAAACGGAAGCCCAAGCTGTACAAACAGGATAGCCAGCGCAAATGCAAAAGCAACTACCAGCAGCGATTCGCTTAAAAACTGGTAAATAAGCTGCGACCGTAATGAACCAATGGCTTTGCGGATCCCTACTTCCTTGGCCCGTTTCTCAGACCGGGCGGTGCTCAGGTTCATGAAATTGATACAGGCCAGCAACAGCACAAAAACACCGATAATGCCAAACAGCCAAACATACTGGATTCGGCCACCTACGTTTTTGCCATTTTTAAAATCAGAAAACAGGTGCCAGTTCTTCATCGGGTCGAGGAAAACCTCGGGCTTTTCTTTCAATTCGCTTTTATCTATTTTGCTAAGCTTTACATCCTTTATCCTTGCCGAAACTGTTTTCAAATCAACATTATCAGCAACCTGTGCAAACGCCATGTAGCAGTTGCACCGCCAGGTATCCTTTTGCTGCTTCATCCCCTGCGCGGTTGATAAAAGTTCCCAGGGTGCAATAAAATTCACATCTGCAAAGGTTGAGCTGTAAGGAAAATCCTGGTAAACACCGGTTACTTTTACCACCAGGTTATTATCAATCTTCATTACCTTATTTATTGGGTCTGCATCGCCAAAATAAACTTTAGCTGTTGATGCCGAGAGGATAACGGATGAAGGATCGTTAAGAGAAGCCCTGCTGCCTTTTATCATATTTACCGAAAACATATCAAGCGCCTGTGGCTCAAAGAACGTCCCGCTTTTGGTTAACTTCTTATCACCAAGGGTGAGTATGTGGCCATAGGTAAATGAGGCCATGCTTACAGCTTTAAAATTGCTGCCATAGTTTTTATAGATCTCGGCGCCTATAGGCCAGGGCACAGATGTGCCTGTGCCGGTTTCGCCGTTAATGTTAAAGTTTTGCCTCACCTGGGCAAGGCTGTTGTAGTTTTTAAAGTTTTTGTCGAATGATAGTTCATCCCAGATCCATAATCCTATCAGCATGGCAACAGCCATACCTACCGATAACCCGGTAATGTTGATGAACGAATGCGCCTTGTTCTTAACAAGGTTTCGGTACGCAATTTTTAAATAGTTCTTTATCATTTTATTTGGTCATTACGTCATTAGTCATTGGTGGATTCGGTAATCGGTCATTTAATCACAGGACAGAAAATGACCAATGACTAATGCCCAATGACAAAACTCATTCACTCTTCAAACTCTTCACCGGATTTGCCAGTGCTGCTTTTATACTTTGATAACTAACCGTTAACAGGGTAATTACCATTGCGCCAACTGCTGCGATAGCGAAGATCCAGCCGCTTATTTCGGTGCGATACTGGTAACTCTGCAGCCAGTTGTGCATAAAATACCAGGCCATTGGCGATGCTATCAGCAATGATATGGTTACCAGCACCACAAAGTCTTTGGAGAGCAATTGCCACAGGTTAAATACCGTTGCACCCAGTACTTTGCGCACGCCGATCTCTTTAATGCGCTGCTCAGCCATAAATGTTGCCATGCCAAACAGGCCCAGGCAGCTGATAAATATGGCGAGGCCCGCAAAACAGCTGGCCAGTTTGCCTATTCTTTCTTCGTTATCAAACTTGCTGGCATAATCTTCATCTACAAAACGGATATTAAAAGAAGCAGACGGGTCATATTTCTTCAAAATCCTCCTGATCTTACCCATTGCATCATGAGCGCTTACTAAAGGGTTAATTTTTATGTTGATGTTTGATAACTGGTTCCAATTTCTTGGTAAATAGAAGAAGGATTGCTTAGCCGTTTCATAAGCCGACTGGTTGACCATATCTTTTACTACACCAATAATTTTATACTTGCCATTCCCAATCCATTCAATGGTTTCCCCGATGGGATGTTTAAAGCCCATGAATTTTACGGCAGCTTCATTGATGATAAAACCGGAAGAATCTGACAGGAATGTGGGGTTAAAGTCGCGGCCTTCTTTAATTTGCCAGTTTACGGTTTTTCCAAAGTCGGCGGTTACAGACATGCTGTTGAATTGCTCCTGTACGCCGGGATCCTTTCCTCTCCAGGTAAAACCGCCATTGCCGATATATACTGCTGTTACGGGGCTCTCTGATTCAGAAACGTTGCTTACTGAACCGCTGGCAAGCAGGTCGTTCCTTAATGCCTGGTATTGCTTGTTCAAATCCTGTGTTTGCAGGCTTACGTTTAATAAGTTATTTCGGCTATAGCCAACGGGCCGGTTTTTAGCAAACTGGATCTGCTGAAAAACTACTATGGTACCGATAATGAGTACTACCGAAACAGTAAACTGTACTACTACCAACACTTTGCGTGGGATAGAAGCGAACCTGCCCACCCTGAATGTGCCTTTCAACACTTTTACCGGGCGGAAAGATGATAAATATAATGCCGGATAGCTCCCCGCAATAAGTCCGGTAAATAAAGTGAAAGCGATGCCAAAAATCCAAAACAATGGATTGCTCCACAGGATACCTACTTTTTTAGCTGCAAGCTGGTTAAATTCGGGCAGGCACAGCTGTACCAAAAGCAATGATAGAAAGAATGCAAGGATAGCGATCAATAACGATTCGCTGTAAAACTGCGCAATAAGCTGGCTGCGAACGGAACCAATTGCCTTGCGGATGCCAACTTCTTTTGCCCGTTTTTCGGAACGTGCCGTGCTCAAATTCATAAAGTTGATACAAGCAAGCAGCAATACAAACATGCCTATTATGCCAAACAACCAAACGTACTGAATGCGGCCACCCGTGTTTATCCCGTTTTTAAACTCGCCATATAAATACCATTTGCCCATGGGATGCAGGAAAAGCTGCGATTTGTAACGCGCATCGCTATTATTCAGGCTCCGCAGTGCGTTTAGCTTTAAATCCTTAATTTTTGCCGATACCTGGGCCATGTCGGCATTGTCGGCAATCTGTACAAATGTCTGGAACCAGCTGGCGCCCCATGGGTTATTAAACCTGCCGGGATAATTTTGGCTGATAGCCAGCATTTGCCATGGCGCAATAAAAGTTAAATCTCCAAAGGATGAATTTTCGGGCAGGTTTTCATAAACACCGGTTACCTTTGCATTCTGAGTCTTATCTATCTTAATTAGCTTATTTATTGGGTCAACATCGCCAAAAACTGCTTTGGCTGTGGTTTCGGAAAGAATGATAGATGTAGGGTCATTTAAACTTTTGGCAGTACCTTTCAGCATTTTTATGGATAGCATATCTGTAATTGCAGGCTCCATATAATTACCCTTTTGAGTAACAGTTTTATCGCCGTAGGTCAAAAGATGGTCGCCGGTCCATGAGGTAATGATCACATGTTTAAAGTAGTTGCCAAAGTTATTGCGCAGGCCAGGCGCCAGCGGCCAGGCTGATGAGCCCCAGGTTTCCGTTTGGCCATTGATATAGGAATTATCCATTACCGTTGCAATCCGGTCGCGGTTTTTATAGCCCGTATCAAAAGACAGCTCATCCCAGATCCATAAACCTATCAGCATAGCTACCGCCATACCAACAGCCAGCCCGCCAATGTTTATCATTGATGAAACCCTGTTATGG
>JAQBOS010000672.1 GCA_028287925.1 Mucilaginibacter sp.
TCCCTACTTTCGGACTTCCCATGTAACATATCGCACATATTTCTCCGAATATTAAATGATTATCTATATTAGCGATAACTAATGGAGATGCTTCCTGCTATGAACCATCAACTATGAACATCTTATAAGTCATCATCTATGAAATCCTCCAATTCCCGTCGTAATTTTATAAAAACAGCCTCTGTTGGAACACTTGCCTCGATGGCGTTATCCTTACCTCAAATAGTTTCTGCTGCTGTTGCCGAAAGCGGTGCTAAAAAAATCAGCCTCGAAAAAAACGACATTATCCTTTTCCAGGGCGATTCCATTACCGACTGGGGCCGCGACCATACTAAACTTACGCCAAATGACACAGGCACTTTAGGCACTGGCTACGTCTTGCTAACCACTGGCCAGCTATTGATAAAATACCCGGAACTAAATTTACAAATTCACAACCGCGGCATCAGCGGCAACAAAGTGTATCAACTGGCCGAACGCTGGGATATTGATGCACTTAGCATAAAACCGACCGTACTTAGCATCCATATCGGCGTTAATGACTTTTGGCATACACTAACCAGCGGCTACACCGGCACCATTGAAACCTATATTGCCGATTATCATACCCTGCTCGACCGCACCAAAAAAGCGCTGCCAAATGTAAAGCTGGTTATCTGCGAGCCATTCGCGGTAAAGGCTGTAAAAGCTGTTGATGATAGGTGGTACCCAACGTTTGATTTGTTCCGCAAAGCTGCAAAGGATATTGCCAATGAATACAATGCAGCCTTTGTACCCTACCAGGCGGCATTCGACAAAGCTCTTGAGCTTGCCCCCGGCACCTACTGGACCCTGGATGGCGTACACCCAAGCATTGCAGGTGAAGCATTAATGGCGAAGACGTGGATGGAGAGTATAAGCTGAAAGCAAAAAGACTAAAGCTGAAAGCTTTTTTTACTCATGCTTTTCGCCTTAAGCTTTGTGCTTTCTGCTTTAAGCTTTGCGCTTTATGCTTTTCGCTTTAAGCTTTGCGCTCAAAATCGTATCTTTGCGCGCAAATGATAGCTATAAATAACCTTACGTTCGAGATTGGTGCGCGCGCCTTATATGATGAAGCTAACTGGCATATAAAACCGGGAGAAAAAATTGGCTTGATCGGCGCCAATGGAACCGGAAAAACTACCCTTCTGAAAATTATTGTAGGCGACTATAAACCTACTTCAGGTACCATATCAATGGCTAAGGACCTTACTTTGGGTTATCTTAACCAGGATCTTTTGTCCTACTCGTCTGATAAAAACATACTGCATGTGGCAATGGAGGCGTTTGAACGCCAAAACCAGCTGCATGACGAGATTGAAAAGATCCTTCAAAAGCTTGAAACCGATTATAGTGAAGACCTGCTGCACAAGCTCAGCGACAAACAGCATGAGTTTGAAGCGCTGGATGGCTATAATATTGAGTACAAGGCACACGAAATTTTAGCCGGGTTAGGTTTTAGCGAAGCGGATACACACCGCAAGCTAAGCACATTTTCGGGCGGATGGCGCATGCGCGTGATGCTGGCCAAGATTTTGTTGCAGGCGCCTGATATCCTTTTACTGGATGAGCCTACCAACCACCTTGACTTACCCTCAATTGTATGGCTGGAAGATTACCTTAAAGCTTTTGATGGCGCTATCGTAATTGTATCGCACGACAGGTGGTTTTTGGATAAGGTAATTAACCGCACAGTTGAATCTCGCAAGGGCAAGCTTACCGTTTACTCGGGCAACTATACTTTTTACCTGGAAGAAAAAGCCCAACGCGAAGAAATTCAGCGCGGCGAGTTCAAAAACCAGCAATCAAAAATAAAACAGGAAGAACGTTTGATCGAGCGTTTCCGCGCCAAAGCATCAAAAGCAAAAATGGCGCAATCGCGCATCAAGATGCTTGATAAAATGGAACGGGTTGATGATGTGGATGATGATAACCCATCGGTAAACTTTAGCTTCCGCTTTTCGAAGCAGTCGGGCCGCCACGTGGTAACGCTGGAAGATGTTGTTAAAAAATATCCTGCTATTGATATTTTGAATGGTGCAGAGGCTGTTATTGAAAAAGGCGATAAAATTGCGTTGATCGGAGCAAACGGTAAAGGTAAATCAACCCTGCTGCGGATCATCGCCGGGGCTGATCACGATTTTACCGGTAAAGCCGAAACTGGTCATAATGTTTCACAAACGTTTTTTGCACAGCACCAGCTGGAAGCATTGCATTTGGAGAATACTGCTTTGCAGGAACTGCAATCATTCGCTCCAAAACATACCGAAACTGAGCTGCGTACCATATTAGGCTCGTTCCTGTTCACCGGTGATGATGTATTTAAAAAGATCAAGGTATTATCCGGAGGAGAAAAATCACGCGTGGCTTTAGCTAAAGCCTTAACTGCAGATGCAAACTTCCTTGTACTGGATGAGCCTACCAACCACCTTGATATTGCATCGGTAAATATATTGATCCAGGCACTGCAACAGTTTGAAGGTACCTTCATCGTTGTATCGCACGACAGGTATTTCCTTGATAACATAGCCAACAAGATCTGGTTTATTGAAGATCAGCAGATAAAACAATACCCGGGCACTTACGCCGAATTTGATGTATGGTTTGCCAAACGCAAGCTGGAACCAAAAACAGCTATCCCTACTCCTCAGCCTAAAAAGGAAGAGAAAAAAGAGGCAGCACCTGTTAAACAGCAGCATACCGAAAATAAACATCAGCAATTAAAAAAGCTAAACCAGGATTTGAGCAAAATGGAAGAGCAGATCTCCGGGCTTGAAGTAACCATAAAACAACTGGAAGCACAGTTGGCCGATGAAAAGCTATATAATGATGTAGCTAAGATGAAAGAGATCAATACCAATTACGATAAAAAGAAAATGGAGCTCGGCCATATCCAACTACAATGGGAGGCCCTGGCTGAGCAAATAATGGAGCTGGAAGCGTAATTTGATTTTGGAATTATAAAACTTGTCATTGCGAGGAACGAAGCAATCGCATGCTATACAGAGCGAATAGAAAGATGCACAACTTGCATGGCGGCTTAGCATGCGTGCGGTTGCCACGCTGCGCTCGCAATGACATCATATA
>JAQBOS010000348.1 GCA_028287925.1 Mucilaginibacter sp.
AAGTCCGTTCTGCAATAAATTCTTCCGAATATAATTTTCTTTTAGATCCACTGTTCCCCGGGTATCATGATAAAATAATTATTACATCTGTTCAAACAATCCCTGTAGATAACAGATTGATCCGGTAAGTAATAACGCCTGGTTGTACTATCCCAAATATCTAATCGTTTATTTATAGATAGATATGACATTTACTTAAAAGTAATGTCATAATTTTATAACGTAATTTAAATAATCACACCCAGTATGGCTACTATTGAAAGCATCCAGAAAGCATATATAGATTTTGTGTTGACCGAGGGTCAGCAGCCAAAATCAGTTTATATTTTCGCCAAAAAGAATAAAATGGCCGAAGAAGAATTTTATCAATTCTTTGGCTCATTTAACGCTATTGAGCAAAATATATGGACCGGATTTGCCGTAAAAACCATTGCCGAAATAAAAACCCAGGAAGTTTGGAGCCAGTATTCGGCCCGCGAAAAGGCTTTATCTTTTTTCTACAGCTTTTTTGAATTGCTTAAAAGCAGCCGCAGCTTTGTAGTTTATAGCATTAAGAAACAACAGAAATCATTTTCAACCCCGCAGACCTTTACGGGGATTAAGGATATTTTTGAGAGCTTTTGCAATGACCTGATAGTTGAAGGCCTGGAATCGAATGAATTGTCGGAGCGCAAATTCTTTAGCAACCGGTACAAAGATGCCCTTTGGGTACAGCTTGTTTTTGTATTAAACTTCTGGATAAACGATAATTCAACCGGGTTTGAAAAAACAGATGAAGCCATTGAAAGAGGTATCAATGTTACTTTTGACCTTTTCCAGCGGTCGCCAATAGATAACCTTTTTGAGTATGGTAAGTTTTTAGCCAAAAACGGCGGTCTTAAAGCAAAAATGGGATTTGGCAGCAATTAATACTAACCTCATCCAACCCTCTCCGATTGAGAGGACCGAAGAAAAGAGCGAAGTTCAAATCCTCACCTTTGATGAGGATTTAGGAGAGTCTGCCATGGCTACATTCGCTGCCATATTTGATATGGATGGCACGCTAATAGACAATACCCCCTATCATTATAAATCGTGGGTGGCCCTGTTTAAAAAATATGACAAAGGCGAATTAAGCAAACAAACTTATTATACCGAAATAAGCGGTGTTCCAATTATGGATACGCTGAAGCGTCTTTTTGACGATCGTGATGAAACCGGTTTAAAAGAGCTGCTTAAAGAAAAAGAGGAATTTTACCGAAAGGAATACGCTCCTTATTTAGTCGCGATAAACGGACTGGAAACCTTTTTAACGGAATTGAAAAACGATGGTATAAAAATGGCTATGGCAACATCGGCAACAGTTGAGGATATTGATTTTATATTAAACAAGATCCCTATCCGCAATGATTTTGACGAGATTGTAAATTCGTCAATGGTAAGTAAGCCGAAACCCAATCCGCAGATCTTTTTAAAAGCAGCCGAGCTATTAAACACGGCACCGTCAAATTGTGTTGTTTTTGAAGATTCATTGGCAGGAATTAAGGCGGCAAATGATGCAGGCATGAAAGTTGTCGCAATAACCACAGGGCACAAAGCAGAAGATCTACATCCGGTTGACCTGATTATTAATGATTATTCAGAGCTAACCACTCAAAAGCTTGCCGCCCTGTTTAAGAAAAATAAAGATGAGTGATAATACGCCCAAAGAGCAAAACAGTATCCCCACCAGTAAAGTACAGCGTTCGGCCAAATTTGTAAAAACCGGGTTTAAAATTGGCGGTAATTATATAAAGCATTATTCAAAAAAGCTATTCAATCCTGAAATGGATAAGTCAGAGTTGAATGAGGACAATGCTTCAGATATTTATGAATCATTAAGCGAATTAAAGGGCAGCGCCCTTAAAGTGGCGCAAATGTTGAGCATGGATAAAAACCTGCTGCCACAAGCATATACCGACAAGTTCTCACAATCACAGTATAACGCCCCTCCCCTTTCAGGACCATTGATCGTACAAACTTTTAAAAAGTATTTTGGCAAAACGCCCGATAAGATCTACGATAAGTTTAACGTCAGGTCATCAAATGCCGCATCTATTGGCCAGGTTCACCAGGCGGAGCTGGATGGCAAAAAGCTGGCGGTAAAGATCCAGTATCCGGGAGTGGGCGATTCTATCTCGTCTGATCTTAAGCTGGTAAAACCTTTTGCCTTCCGCATGCTGGGCATGAGCGAAAAGGAGCTTGACGTTTACATGCGTGAGGTTGAGGAACGCCTGCTGGAAGAGACCGATTATGAGCTTGAAGTGCGCCGTTCTATAGAGTTTTCTACTGCTTGTGCCGGTCTTGATAACGTGGTTTTTCCAAAGTATTACCCCGAGCTATCCAGCAAGCGCATTATTACTATGGATTGGCTGGAAGGCAAGCATCTGCGCGAGTTTTTGCAAACCAATCCCTCGCAGCAATTGCGCAATACAATTGGGCAGGCCCTTTGGGATTTTTATAATTTTCAGCAACACGAGCTCCGCGCGGTACATGCCGACCCGCATCCGGGAAATTTTATGATAACCAGCGAAAACAAGCTGGGGGTTATTGACTTTGGCTGCATTAAAGAAATGCCGGAGGATTTTTATTATCCCTTCTTCTCACTTACTTCAACCGGGCTGATGGATAACAAGGAAGAAACTATAAAAGCATTCCGGCAGCTGGAAATGATCCATCCGAATGATACCCCGGCACAAATTGAATTTTACTACAGCATGTACCGCCAAATGATAGGCCTGTTTGCCAAACCGTATATAACCGACCTGTTCGACTTTGGCCAGACAACATTTTTTGAAGAGCTATATGGCTTTGGCGAAAAAGTTTCAAAAATGCCCGAGTTTAAACAAGCGCGCGGTGTAAAGCACTTTATTTATGTAAACCGCACCAATTTTGGTTTGTATAATATATTGCACGAGCTAAAGGCCAAGGTTAAGACAGATACATTTAAGCCTCATGTGGTAGAGCAGTTTGCTTAAAGCAGTTTCGATGGGCAGGTTGCTGTAAAAGAGATATTTGTCAACTTTAAAAAGTTGACAAATATCTAAATCATTATCCCCATTTTTAGGCGATCAAAATTAATCTCCATGCTTCTAAAAAACACCTTCGTTCACCACGTACATTTATGGCTTAAGGATAAAGCCGATAAACAACAATTACTCGATGGCTTAAACACGCTTCTCCCCATTCCGCACATTCGCGAGATCCATATTGGCGTACCGGCCGAAACATTTCGTTCAGTAGTTGATCGCTCCTATGATGTATCTCTGCTGATCTTATTTGACAGCGCCGAAGCACAGGAAGCCTACCAGGTTGACCCTACACATGTACTATTTGCCGACAATTACGCCAAACCGCTTTGCAGTAAAGTTGTTGTGTCGGATAGTATAAATGTGTAGTGGTTCATGGATCATAGTTCATGGTTCATGGTAGCTGCGGGCTCCTTCTTTTTACTATGAACTATGAACCATTAACTATGAACCCCTCTAGCATTCTCCTTACCGGGGGCACCGGACTTATCGGCATCACTCTAACTAAACAATTACTGGCAAATGGCTACCAGGTAAGTCATTTAAGCCGTAAGCCGGGTAACGATCCGCAGGTAAAGACTTTTTTGTGGGATGTTAATAAAGGCGAAATAGATGAGCATTGTATTGATGGCGTTGATATCATTATCCATTTGGCAGGAGCCAGCATTGCCGATAAACGCTGGACGGATGAGCGAAAGAAAGAAATTATAGATAGCCGTACGAAATCCATCGGCCTGATTTATCAGCTGCTCGGCACAAAAAAGCATAAAGTTAATTCCATTATATCAGCTTCTGCAATTGGCTATTATAGTGATAGAGGCGATGAGCTACTGACAGAAGACAGCCCTCCCAACAGCGACTTTATGGCCATCTGCTGCGTTGAATGGGAGGCAGCGGTTGATGAAGGGGCAAAATTGAATTTGCGGATAGTTAAGTTCCGCACCGGCGTGGTGCTTAACACCGGCGGTGCATTAAAACAAATGGCGCTGCCTGTAAAACTTTATCTTGGCTCACCTATGGGGAACGGAAAACAGTGGGTTCCCTGGATCCACTGGCAGGATGTTGTTGACATGTATCTGTTTGCCATAGCAAATGAAAGTTTTACGGGTGTTTACAACATGGTATCACCCAACCCGGTAACCAACAAACAGATAACACAAGCTATAGCCAAACAGCTGCATAAACCCCTTTGGGCACCCAAAGTACCGGCATTTTTATTAAAGCTTTTACTGGGCGAAATGAGCACCCTGGTATTAGGCAGCACAAAAGTATCGGCACAAAAAATTGAAGATGCCGGGTATAAATTCCAATACCCGGATATCGCATCAGCGTTAAAAGAAATTTATGAATAAGCAATCGGCAGGAATGTTGGCTTAATATTGATTCAAGTCCCTGCTTCAACATTTTTAACCCGGATTTACAACTTAAAAAAATCGGCTCCAATTTAAAATACATAAAAAATGGGTTCCGGAATATGCCGACTTCAGCAAATATCCAAAACCCATTATTGATCATGCTTTTGCACGTGATCGTTATTTAAAGGCTTTTAAAGAAGCCCTGGCTAAATAATTATGGTGTTACACTTACAATTGCAAATGTAAACCTTAACACGCTGTTAACCGGGATAGTACCTGCCGAAGTATTACCATAACCTAAAGTTGAGGGAATTATCATAGAAATTTTAGTCCCTACAACAACATTATTTTCCAATGCCTCCTGTACACCCTGCACTAGTGATGTAACAATTAAGGATCCGGAAACATTATCCCCGTTAAAAGAGCCGTCGAAAACAGTTCCGTTAAGTAATGACCCTGTATAGGTTGCCGTAAATGAACTGGCTGAAGTAATAGGACTGGTACCGGTACCCGGGGTTAATATTTTATAGTAATAAAAATTACCCGGTAATAGTGTGCTTTCCTTTCTGATATAGGTAGAAACATCAAAATTATTATGAATTACCTGCTCGTCATAAGTAGAGTAGTTCTCAATTATATGCACATAATAATCAAGGCTTTGGTTACCGGCTATTTTTGTATTTGCGTTTTGCGAGCTGCCCGTACCATAACCACTTACACCATAAGCCAGGTGCGAAGGTATCATGAGGCGTGCGCTTGCACCCTTATATTTAACTATATTTCTTAAAGCTATCTGTAAACCATAAGGTAATGCATCATTTGTTAAATGCCCCAAAAAATCCTCATGATGGTTTTGGATAGTGTCTATTGCCGTATATTTACCATCAAGTGATCGCAGTGTAAACACAAAGGATACCTCATCAGGATAATCCAAGGGAGTGGAAGCCACGTCACCAGGCATAATTATTTTATAGTATATGCCCGGACTGTCCAACGGCGATGCGTCTTTTTGCATCCCGGTTATTCCGTTTGCGCTTATATAATTCTGGATCTGGCTATCATCATATTGATTAATATTCTGCTCAAATTTATCTTTCCGGCACGATACTAAACCAATAGCAGAAATTAAAAGAAGGGTAAAAATTTTTTGTTTCATTTGTTATCTGTTGTTTTCGCTGCTCAATACAGCACTCATCGCATATAAATTTAATGCGCCGGTCTTTTTTATGTTAGTTGGTTATATTATAAACTGTTATATTAAAAATAAGTATTGCATTTGCCGGCAACCCCAGTATTGACTGTGCAAAAGGCCCGTAGGCATAGTGCGAGGGCAAATACAGTGTTACCGTACCACCCTTTTTTACCTTCGAGCCCGGAATCCCAAGCTGCCAGCCCCTAAGAGTTTGCCCCAATACATACGAGGGGTGATATTCATCAGTTGATACAATTTCTTTTCCCGTGGTTAACAATGTTGCTTTATAGCCAACCGTAATTTGTGTTGAGCTTGTATATAGATCATTCCCCGTTCCGGGCGTATCAATTACAAAATAGATCCCTGTTGAAACCCCTGCCGAATCCACAACTGTTGCATTGATGCTGTTGTTTTTTAAATAGGCGCTTATTATTTTTTCATCAACCGCCTGCTGTGCCCTAATCTGGGCCGGCACATCGTTTGTTTTTTTACATCCCGCAAAACAAGCACACAAAAGCAAAAAAAATAACAGTATCCTGTTCATCCTATCATTCATTCAGTTTATTTGCCTTTATTCCAACAGGCATGCACACAAACCGCCACCCTATGTTTCAATCGGCAAATTTATTCTTTTATAATTCAAAAACAGCAGCTTAACATTTTTTAACAATTAATTAGTAAAAAGCTGTTGAAAACCATACGTTTCGAGTTGGGTTTTCGCAACTAATAACGGTGATTTTATGATAAACGTGTGGGCTGGGCAGTTGATTATGTTAGATTGGGTTAATTAAGTTGATTACCTGGCAGTTTAACAATCCATAATAACGGATTATTAAGATTTGATTACGACTTATAAAATAAACTTCCAGGCATTTACCTGGTACCTGGATTGTTTGAAATTTCCGGTCTGTTTAACACTTCCTTTTTTATCCGTACAGGATAAATTTATTATATTAAAATTGCCTTTTTGATAATTGAAAGTGGTGCCATCATCCTCAAAAAGCGTGGTATTTACAGGATTGGTTCCATATACCATGCAAGTGATTTGAAACCGGGTATCAGGTGCAATATATTCAACAGGTTGGGCCAAAGGTAAAATAGTACCTGCTTTAATAAAAATGGGCAATTCTGTTACACTGGTTTTTATGATATATTCCTTTCCCCCCTCATATTTTTGATTATTATTAAAATTATACCAGATCCCGGCAGGCAGATAAACTTTTCTTTCATCTGCCTTTTCAGTTAATGGGGCGGCAAGAATTCCCTGGCCTATAAGATATTCATCAGATATGTTATAGGTGTTTCTATCCTGGGGATAATCAACTACCAGCGCCCTGAATGGAGGGATGCCTTTAAAATGATAATCGGCAAAGGCATTGTAAAGATAGGGTACCAGGCTCATTCTGAAGTTGAGCAAAGTGCGTACGTTTGCTTCCACTTGTTTGGCATCCGGCATCAGTTCGTTCCTGTTATTTTTCTCCCTGTTTATTTGCAGCCATGGCGGGTTCTGCAAGTACCAGGAATTGTACAAGGTTTGCGCAGATAGTACCGCTGTCTGACTGCGGCGCATCAGGTCGTTAACAGAATTTGATTCCCTTACCTCGGGAGACCAGATCAGTCCTGAAAATCCTGAATTAACAATCATGCGGATATATTCATCATGATTATAAGTATCACTGTATAAAGCTGCCGGATAGGAGGAAGCAAAAGCATTGGATGCCCTTACATCCAAAAAAGTACGGGTGTTGAGTTCCTTATAGATCTTATAAATAGCCTTTTGATAAACAATTCCAAAAACCTGGTGCATTTGTTCGCCATTTATACCTGATGGAAAACGGCTGTGTTCAGGAAAGCTCCAGGTAGAATTGCCGGTAGTTAAATTGGAATTATCACACTCATCCATTTTAAAACCAGAGATTCCTTGTTTAATAAAAGTTTCTTTATGGTAATCACCAAATATTTTCGAAGTAGCTGGATCTGCAAAATCAGGCACCAGGCCATTCCATACCAAATAATCGCCTGCTTTGGTTTTTAGCGGCTCATATAAAGGTGATTTAGGCGATACAAAAGCATGTTCCCATAAATTGATATGAAAACCATGGCTTTTCATGCTGTCAATCAATAAGCCCGGTGAAGGAAATAGCTCTTTGTTCCACACGTATGAACAGGAGTAAGCCGCTGTTTGCCATTTAGGCTCAAGACCAAGCACATCAACAGGAATGTTGTTGATCCTAAAGTACGACGCCATTTGAATTACCTGTTGCTGGCTAAAATCAGCTTTAACCCGGTATTTAACACCAAGTCCCCACATGGCCGGTAATGCACCTCCGCCAGAAAATAAGTTATAACGTTGTAAAACATTAAGCAGCTCAGGCCCCTCAAAAATGTACACTTCTATCCCTTCCGCTCCTGGTATATCTATAGCTACGTTACTGCCCGGTTTGTCATCATTTTTATACAACTCGGCAACAGAGTTTCCATTTTTTTCCTGATTAACGACTTTTTGTTTACTATTTAACTTTTCTGTAGTACCGCAATAAAACGTGGTATATCTTGCTGTATTAACCAGGATGCCATAGCCCTTATTTGAAACATAAAAAGGCATGGGTGCGTGAGTATAACCCACATCGTTTAACGGGTTATCATTTACGATGGGTTTTTTACGCAAACCACGCTGGTTAAAGGAGCCTATTTGCAAGCCGAATCCGTATAGCTGTTCGGGATCTGCTAAAGGGATCTCAACCAGCACACCCCTGTTTGTGATACTTATTTTTATATCATTAATATTAAAAGGAAGCTTTGCACCGGGCAGTTGCTGCATTGCAGCTTTCATTGGCGCTTCATCACAAAATCCGTAAGGAGTAAACTGATCCAACTTACCGGTACTGATCTTTTTTACACCGGGTGCCGGTTCATTAATTACTAATTGCTGTTGCCCGTAAGCGGTACAAAAGCACAATAGCATTAAAACAGTATAGATAAGGTCTGAAAGGATATTTTTTTTCATTTATCAGGTAAGTTATTCCTCAGGCTTAAAATTCAGCGTAAGCAGGTTTACTTTTTTTAACATCTTCACCAGGTATTCCCTGTCGCTTTCACTAATGTTATCATTAAGATAATTGTTAAATTTTTTTCCTATTACACGGGCCTGGTGGCGTTTTTCCCTGCCCAGTTCTGTCAAATAAATTTTAACCGAACGCTTGTCGCCCTCGTTTGATTCCCTGTAGATCAACCCTGATTTTTCCAGCTGGCGCAGCATCCTCGACAAGCTGGTAGACTTTAATCCAAGCAAGGCTGCCACCTGCGAAACGGTGGTACCTTCCTTCTCGTCAATATTTATAAGCAAATATCCTATTGATTGCGTTATGCCAAATTCAGCAACCAACTGGTTATACCGGTTAGCCACAGTTTGCCAAACTATCTTCAAAAAATAGTCGATAGTTTCCTGGTGTTTTATGTTTTGGTTCATATATTTAGTTCATAGTTGATGGTTCATAGTTCATGGCAGCCGCGCTTTTATTCATGGATCATAGTTAATGGTTCGAGGTAGCTACATTTTTGTTCATAGATCATAGTTAATGGTCCATGGTAGTTGCAATTTTTGCTTTTTTACTATGAACTATGAACCATCAACTATGAACTCCAATGAACCATCAACTATGAACTAATAACCCATCTTACTATCATCGCCTCTCGGGTCGGCGCCGCCCTGGTAGCCATCTTTTGTTATTAAAATTGCGTCGACTCTGCCGCCAACTCCGCCGGTGATTATTTTATAGCCTTTTTGCTGTAATTTCTCCATAGTGGCACTATCAAAAGCATCTTTTTCTATATTCACCTGGTCAGGCAGCCATTGGTGATGAAAACGTTTGGAGGTCACCGCTTGTTGCATATCCTGGTCAAACTCAATCACGTTTAAAATGGTTTGAAATACCGAAGTAATAATGGTTGATCCGCCCGGAGTACCTACTACCATAAACAGCTTACCATTTTTTTCAATAATAGTAGGCGTCATTGATGATAACATCCTTTTACCGGGCTGGATGCTGTTTGCCTTACCGCCAACAAGTCCGAACATATTTGGCACCCCAGGCTTGGCGCTGAAATCGTCCATTTCATTATTCAGCAAAAAGCCCGCCCCACCAACAAAGATCTTTGACCCGAAAGAACCGTTTAGCGTTGTAGTTATAGAAACGGCGTTACCTTCACTGTCAATAATAGAATAATGCGTGGTTTGATCACTTTCATACCCTACAAATGAACCCGGTTGAATGGAACTGCTCGGTGTAGCGGCATTCCAGTTAAAACTTTTCATGCGTCCTTCAATATAAGCGGGCTTTAACAAGCTATCAACCGGCACTTTATAAAAATCAGGGTCACCCAAATATTTTGAACGGTCGGCATAAACCCTGCGTTCGGCTTCAACTATCAGCTGAACGGTTGAATCCCGGTTATAACCCCAGCGGTGTAAAGGATAACTTTCAACCGAATGCAGCAACTGCAATAAAGCAATCCCCCCGCTTGATGGCGGCGGCATAGTAATAATTTTAAATCCTTTATAGTTACCGGTAATAGCTTTGCGCCAAATGGAATGATAATTCAGCAAATCAGTTTTTGAAATAAGGCCTTTGCCGTTTTTCATTTCATCAGCAATTTCATCAGCCACTTTACCTGCATAAAAACCATCCCGCCCTTTATCGCGGATCAATGTGAGTGTTTTTGCAAGATCCTCCTGAACCAGCAGGTCGCCTTCTTTCCACACTGTATCTTTCAATAAATAGGTTTTACCGGGATTAAGCTTTTTAAATTGTGTGCTGCCCCAGTTGAGGGAGCCGGCCAGTTTTTTGCTTATTGCAAACCCGTTATGTGCAAGGTCAATAGCAGGCTGAACCAGTTCTGCCCATTTTAACTTTCCATATTTATGGTGTGCCTCTGCCATGCCATCAACAGATCCGGGCACACCAGATGCCTGGTGGGTTGCAAGGCTCATGTCGGGTATTACATTGCCGGCACTGTCAAGGTACATATTGGCGCTGGCTGCTGCCGGGGCTTTCTCTCTAAAATCAAGCGTATTGCTTTCCCCTCTGGCATTCCGGTAAACCATAAAACCGCCGCCGCCTATATTGCCCGCTTCAGGGTAGGTTACAGCAAGTGCAAATTGTACCGCCACTACCGCATCCACTGCATTACCGCCTTTTTTTAAGATCTCTAAACCAACCTTCGAAGCACTAGGCGTAGCACAAACTACCATCCCGTTATGGTACGGACCATCAATATTTTTTACAGTTTGACCCTGCGCAAATGAGATCTGAAAAAAAGCAAGGACAAGCAGCAGTGTAGGGGTTTGTATTAAGATATATTGGCGATTCATAACATTCCTTAATTGAACCGCTAATTTATCACAATTCCTAACAAAAAATCACACTGTATGAATTGAGCATGAATAAGATTTATTGCCCACCTTTAAAACTTCCTCAAAAAGAAAACTTAAAAAGTTATTCCCATTTAAATTCTTTAAAAAAATCTTTCAAAGAGTTTTTTTGTTCATAAATTTCGGGAAACACCTGTTTAATAAACAGATCAAAATTGTATCTGTTTAACTCATAACGTTGCACTGATATATTATTTGCATCAACTATTCCTTGCCGATAGCTTGCATAGAGAGGAATAAAATCAGGAACCAGTATTTCCCGTCTATCATATA
>JAQBOS010000417.1 GCA_028287925.1 Mucilaginibacter sp.
TACCCAGGGAGTTTTCCTGCTTTCTACTGTATTTCAATTGCGCAGCCTTCCTGTAAACTGCATAACGGGTCATTGCAGCGAGATAGGAACTTAAGGAATTGATTAGTAACGACTCTCTTTTTTTCCATAAGGTAAGGAAAACTTCCTGCACAATTTCTTCGGCGGTACCGGTGTCTCTAAGCAGTTTATAAGCAATAAAATATAATTTGTCCCAGTAACGATTGTAAATTTCAGTAAATGATGATTCATCCCCTTTTTGTAAAAGAAGGGTCAAGTCATTATCTGTTATCAAATCAATAGCTTTCAATGTATCTAAAATCGCATCTAAATTTATATAATTTTAATATAAGTATTAACACTTCTTATAAAAATTTAAAAAGTTTTATGCAATTAAAATGCTTAAGATTGTAATTTAACACCTTTGAGGGCTTTAAAAGACAGGCTTTTAAAAACCAGTTAGTCACACACGCCACGCAGATGCCAACCGGAGCACATAATGAGATTTACCTCTTAAAAGAAAAGCAGCAAAAAGGTTCTGCTATGTAAGCGTTAGGTTTATTAATTCCGTCTTTTCCATCAGTATTTTATTTGAGGGCATTATATTCTTCATCGGTAACACGGCCTAACCATTTTACAGGGCCTTCAGGTGAATTATTGGTGATCACGATATGTGTAAAGCTGCTGTCATGGGCAGCACCGTGACAATGCTCTACATTAACCGGGATGACTACCACATCACCTTTAGCCAGCGGTCTTGCAGGCTGGCCTCTTTCCTGGTAATAGCCTTTCCCGTCGGTAATCAGCAAGATCTGTCCTGTGGCGTGGGTGTGCCAATTATTGCGGCAGCCAGGCTCGAAAACTACATTACCGACGGCATAAGTGCCGGTCTGATCTTTGGGTACTAATATTTTAACCCAGGCAGTACCATTGAAGTAATCTGCGGGTCCCTGATCCCCCCTGGGGAAAATTGCATTCTGATCTGTAATATTCATAAATAGCTATTGTTATGTTTATAATCCGGTCATTTTTTCTGAAGCTTCAGGATAACGGTCACCTGCTATTTTGATTTTTGAAGCAGCAGCTTCGATCTCTTCCAGGTCGGCCGCTGTTAATTCAACTTCGGCAGCGCCGATATTTTCCTGGAGGCGGGTTAATTTGGTAGTGCCTTGTATAGGTGTTATCCAGGGTTTTTGTGCCAGCAACCAACCCAGCGCAATCTGGGCCGTGGTTGTGCCTTTTTCTGCAGCAACTTTATCCAACAGGGATACCAGCGCCTGGTTTGCCTTTAGCGCTTCCGGCTGGAACCGTGGATTACTGCTGCGAAAGTCATGGCTCTCAAACTTGGTACCGGCGCTTATTTTTCCGGTAAGGAAGCCCCTGCCCAGCGGGCTGAACGGTACAAAACCGATTTCCAGTTCTTCCAGTGCCGGGATTATCTCTTCTTCGGGTTTCCTGGTCCATAAAGAATATTCACTTTGCAGGGCAGTTAAAGGTTGTACCGTGTGCGCTTTGCGAATAGTTTGTACACCGGCTTCTGAAAGGCCGAAATGTTTTACTTTGCCTTCTGCTATCAGCTCCTTCACCGTTCCGGCAACGTCTTCAATAGGTACATTAGGGTCTACACGGTGTTGATACAGCAGGTCGATAACCTCTGTATTCAGCCTTTTTAGTGAGCCTTCAACAACTTCCCGAATATGCGCCGGCTTGCTGTTTACGCCCGCCATTTTACCGTTCCGGATATTAAAACCAAATTTGGTGGCAATTACCACATCCTTACGGAATGGGGCCAATGCCTCGCCTACGATCTCTTCATTGGTGTAAGGCCCGTACACTTCGGCGGTATCAAACAAGGTTACGCCTTGTTCAAACGCTGCACGAAGTAATGCGATGGCATCTTTTTTTTCCATGGGATTACCGTAAGAAAAGTTCAGCCCCATACAGCCTAAGCCGATGGCTGAAACTTCAAGCCCGTTTTTTCCTAATTTTCTTGTTTTCATTTTTCTTTTGTGCTATAATATTAGTTGCCTACCCGTTTTTGTAAATGTTCAGGGTAGCGTGCGCCTTCGATCTTGATTTTTGAAGCAGCTTCATCGATCTGTTTCAAGTCATTTGCGGTCAACCCGATGTTTACTGCATCTAGATTTTCTTCCAGGCGGTGTAATTTGGTCGTTCCCGGAATAGGTACGATCCACGGCTTTTGAGCCAGTAACCATCCCAGTGCGATCTGTGCCGGCGTAACCTGTTTTTCCTGTGCTATCCTGGTTAACAAATCCACCATAACCTGATTGGCTAATCTCGCCTCTGTTGAAAAACGTGGTACGATATTACGGAAATCTGTTTTATCAAAGGCTGTGTTTTCATTGATAGCGCCTGTCAAAAATCCTTTACCCAGCGGGCTGAAAGGAACAAAACCAATGCCTAATTCTTCCAGGGTAGGCAGAATTTCGTTTTCCGGGTCACGCCACCATAAAGAGTATTCGCTTTGCAAAGCGGCCACAGGTTGAACGGCATGTGCCTTACGAATGGATTGTACACCAGCTTCTGACATGCCGAAGTGCTTAACTTTTCCCTCCTGTATCAGCTCTTTAACCGTTCCGGCAACATCTTCCATAGGGACATTCGGATCAACACGGTGCTGATAGAAAAGATCGATATAGTCGGTCTTCAAGCGCTTTAAAGATTCTTCGGCAACTTGCCTGATGCGTTCAGGACGGCTATCTACACCTTTAGAAGAATCTCCATCCTTAAAGCCAAATTTTGTAGCGATAACTATTTGATCACGATACGGTGCAAGTGCTTCACCTAACAGCATTTCATTTTTAAAAGGGCCGTAAGCTTCAGCTGTATCAAAAAAAGTAACACCTTTTTCTACAGCTGCTTGAAGTAATTTGATCGCATCTTTTGTATTGGTGGCAGGTCCGTAACCGAAGCTTAATCCCATACAGCCCAATCCCAGTGCAGATACCTCCAGGCCGCTGTTTCCTAATGTTCTTGTTTTCATGTTAGTATGTTTTTATAGATCGCTATCATTTGAAGAATACAAAGGTCGGCTATATTTTCTAGCCTATTGTTATATGGATTACTGGATTACCTACCAATATCACTTATTCACTTGTCGGGATACTGAAAACAATAGATGAAGCACTAACTTTGAATTAGTTAAAGGATAAAATGATGGATAACGTAATTAAATTTGATACAGTTGGTCAGTATAACGCATTCAATAACAATGAGACCCTGCACCCGCTGGTGAGTGTGGTTGACCTTTCAAAATCAGACAAAAGGCATAATGCCCGGCAGAATTTTGGACTTTACACTGTGTTTTTAAAGGATATTAAATGCGGCGACCTGAAATATGGTTGCAATTATTATGATTATGAAGAAGGTACCCTGGTGTTCATCGGGCCGGGGCAGGTGATTGGTATTGAGAATAACGGCGAATATTATCAGCCGCGCGGCACTGCGCTGGTTTTTCATCCCGATCTGATCAAAGGCACCGGCCTTGCGCGTCACATTCATGATTATACATTCTTTTCGTATGAAATACATGAGGCGCTTCATTTATCTGAAAGTGAACGGAAGATCATCTTCGACTGCTTATCGAAGATCAGGTTCGAATTAGAACACGCCATTGATAAGCACAGCAAAACACTGATCGTTACCAACATAGAATTGTTCCTGAATTATTGTGTGCGTTTCTACGATCGCCAGTTCATTACCCGTGAAACTGCACATAAAGGTATTTTACAACGGTTTGAAGACCTGCTAAGCCAGTATTTTCAAACTGATAAACCTCAAACCCTGGGACTCCCTTCTGTAACTTATTGTGCTGAACAGTTAAATCTCTCAGCCAATTACTTTGGCGACCTAATCAAGAAAGAGACCGGCAGATCGGCCCAGGAATACATTCAGTTAAAATTAATGGATATTGCCAAAGAGAAAATATTTGATAAGAATAGATCAGTGAGCGAGATCGCCTATGAATTAGGATTTAAATATCCGCAGCATTTTACCCGTTTGTTTAAGCAACGGGTAGGTTATACCCCCAATGAATACCGGATGCTGAATTGAAGACATTGTTTTAACGCCAAATGTTATTTGACAAGTAATGACAACATCAGCAAGAAAGTCTTTTCAGAAGAACCTTACACCGCCGGTAATAACTTGTCATTAATGTCAAACCTGGTGCTCTAAGTCTTCTGAAAATGACTTTATCCATTCTCTCAGGCTCCAATAGTGCCAGTCTTAACTTCTCCGGCCCGCGTGTAATTGGCAATGATCACTCCACTTGGCGTAGCCAAACTTTCCGTTAATGTTAAAGCTGCCGGAATCGCGCCATTGTCAAACAACTTTTTTCCTTCACCAAGAAGCACCGGGTAAATTTTGAGCCAGAGTTCGTCCACTAGATCATGCTTCAATAGTAGCTGGGCGAGTTCGCCGCTGCCCCAAACTTTGATGTCAGAACCTTCTGAGTTTTTAAGTTTTTCAATATCCGCCACGCTTGTCAGAAACACCGTATTTTGCCAATCTGACTTGTTCACGGTGTTGGACAGGACGTATTTTGTGACATCATTGATGCCAGGCCAATAGTCCGCATGTTGAGGCCAGTAAGCGGCAAAAATCTCAAATGTTTTTCTGCCCAGAAGAATATCCGCAGGCTCCATCTGTTTTTGCATTACCTTACCAGAAACTTCGTCACCATACGGTGCACTCCAACCGCCGTATTTGAAACCGCCTGATGGATCTTCCTCAGGTCCGCCGGGTGCTTGCATTATTCCATCTAATGTAATAAATTCCAAGACGATTATTTTTCTCATAGCTATATCGCCAGTGATTATAGTGCTGACTCCGCACTTTTATGTTTGTTAATCCAATATCTCACACTTAAACCCATGCTCCTTTATCAGTATCATTATCCTGAACGCCTCTATATTGTCTCCTTCAATCCTAAGCACCTTATCACAATCTGAAAGGTCAAAATTAATTTTAAACGATGGGAATACTTCATACAAAATACAAAGCAGCATTTTGCTTTGTGCCTTTTTCTGAACATTTGTTTTAAAAACTTCAACCATTTCTTAATAAATTCTATTTATGGTAACCGCATTTTTTTGGTCTTTATGCTTACTTATTCTTCAATGTTAATAGTAGTTCGTCCAACTGTTGTAAGCCCATAGTAAATCCTTCCCGGAAGCCCATTTCAATCATCTTCTCCAGGCGGGCAAGGGAATCATTTTTAATAGTAATACTAACTTTTGTCGTTCCGTTTTGTTCGCTGAAATTCAAATCCCAATCAGAACCTGGCAATTCAGGGTTTTCATCTTTGTCTGCAAAAGCATTGTACATTTTAAAGTTGGTTTTAGGCGTAATGGAAGTATATTCCTGAATTGACCAACGCTCTTGTCCTTCGGGTCCTACCATAGCAT
>JAQBOS010000420.1 GCA_028287925.1 Mucilaginibacter sp.
TTGCTATGGCAGGCTCAATATTGGGGTTTTTGAGATTTAATTTAACCCCTGCCCAAATATTTATGGGTGATACAGGCTCATTATTAATCGGGTTAATATCGGCAGTAATGGCTTTAAAGTTTATTGAAGTAAATATGCATACCGCAAGCAAGCTGCCACAATTGTATGAGGCGCCTGCATTAACCGTTGCTATATTGATAGGCCCCATATTTGATACTGTCCGTGTATTTGTAATACGGATATTAAACGGTGTATCACCTTTTAATGCCGACCGCAATCACATTCACCACCGTATGTTGAGGCTTGGTTTTAATCATTTACAAACCACCCTTATTTTAACAGGCGCCAATATAACAGCCATCTTTATGGTACTTTTGCTGAAAGCATATAGTAACTCTATCCTTATAGTTTTAATTGTATTAATGTCACTGACATTTAACTGGCTCATCACCTTCTTTATCCGCTCAAAAGAGCGCGAAAGTTTGGCACTTCGCAATTTGTTTGTTTAAGCACTCCGGGCAATTTATCCTTTCAAAATTACTTTAGCCGGTATTTACAAACCGCTTTAAAATATTTCTGCTCCTTAATTTTAGTTAAATTTGCGGCCTTATATTTTAAACCATGAGGATTGCTGTAAACGGGTTCGGGCGGATCGGGCGCATTTTTTTAAGAAATATTCTGGATAGGCCAGGTATAGCTGTTATAGCTATTAATGACCTGACTGATACTAAAACGCTTGCCCATCTTTTTAAATACGACTCCGTACACCGTGGCTTTAAGGGCTCCATTACCTATGATGAAACCCATTTGTATATAAATGACCGCGCCATAAAAGTATTTGCAGAACCTGATCCTTCAGCATTGCCATGGAAACAATTGGATATCGGCCTGGTAATTGAATCAACGGGTAAATTCACCTCAAAGCAAGGCGCTGAACGCCACCTTGAAGCAGGTGCCCGCCAGGTTATCATTTCAGCACCCGGTACTGATAAAAGTGTACCCACGGTTGTGCTGGGTGTAAATGACGGCTTGGTTGACCTACGCTCGCCAATATTATCAAATGCCTCCTGTACTACAAATAATGTGGCCGCGATGGTTAAAATACTTGATGATAACTGGGAGATCATTGACGGTTACATTACTACCGTCCATTCCATGACGGGCGACCAAAACCTTCACGATGCACCGCATAAAGACCTGCGCAGAGCAAGGGCGGCATCAGGCTCTATCATCCCAACAACTACCGGGGCTGCTAAGGCTATTACCGCAATATTCCCTCATTTGGAAGGCCGGCTGGGCGGCGCAGGAATCCGCGTGCCAGTTTTAAATGGGTCCTTAACAGATTTTACATGCAGCTTAAAGAAACAACCAACAGTTGAGGCAATTAATCTTGCCTTTAAACAGGCAGCGGAAGGCGCTATGAAAAATGTTTTGGAATATACCGAAGATCCAATCGTATCAACCGATATATTAGGCAACACCCATAGTTGCATATTTGATGCACAGCTTACTTCAATTGTTGGCGGACTGGTAAAGGTTGTGGGATGGTATGATAATGAAATGGGGTATTCAAGCCGCCTGGCTGATTTGGTTGAGAAGATAAGTAAGATGAATTAGTTTCAAGTCAATCATAAATTGACGATTAATTTTTAATCCTACTACCAGTTTAAAACACCGGTACCTGGATCCAGTTTTCGGGATATATTTTGGCTGGATGATCTTCGCCCTTTAGGAAACCAAGGAAATGTTTCGGGCAATAAACTGTTTTATTTTTCTTAACATTTAAATATGCAGCCCACCAGCTGAATGTGCTATTAGCTATTACACAAATATCAGCATTCATCATTAGCTGAAAATCAACGATCTCGCTTTCATTTGAGAGATACTTATTTTCAAGGTAATCAAACTCCTTGTGAATGGTATTTATTTCATCAGACATTATTACATAAAAATTATCAGGGGCATGGATCTTCCTAATTACTTTATGATAATAGCCCAGCGGTAAAACCAGGCTGTCTTTATTGCCTGTTGCGGTTTTATAATCGGCCATCCTGATATGGATAACAACAACCGATTGGTATTTTTTTAGCCAGCTAAACTTTTGATCATACGCTTTTAAATATTTCGGTTTTATTGAATAAGCTTTTAATAACTCATCAGCAGATGCTTTAAAATATATTTCAGACTGGTAAAATCCATAATACAATGCATTATCATCAGCTTTTTGTAAAACCGAGTTTGGATCTTCGTTTATATCGATAAGGATATGTCGCTTTGTTAGCCGGTTACAAACCCTGTTATAAAACCCCCGCCTTAAATAATGACTAAACAACAATTTAAACCCGGCATGATCGAATAGCAACTTATCCAGGCGGTAAAAAAAGTTCTTTTCAAGCTCAAAATATTTATAAAGGTCAATGGGGGTACCATTTTTTACCAGGAAGAAAGTGGTATTAAGTTTTTTATGCTGATTATAAATAAATGCATACTGAAACAGCTGGTTTCCAAGGCCGCCGGATAATACGATGGCTATCATATTTCAGTAAACCAAAGGCAGCAATAATTATTATGGATAAGCCTTAAATTCAAAGTCTGTTTAAATTATTTACCAGCCTAAAATTAAGGATATTATTTAATAATCAGGTAGCCCCGGTTATTATGAAGAAAGTATGGGCCACCTAATTCAACTCCATTAATTAAATCTTACTTAATCAGCCTACTTCACATACTGCAGATAGGCAACTGCGCTGGTAACCGGGTAATTTTTTTGGTTGTAATAGGTATATGATGAAAAAGTTAGCAGATCGTCAGTTTTGCCCAGCAGCAGGTTTTGCTGATCTGTAGCTAACTGGTTTGAGCCATATATTTTTGAAAACGTTAATAAACGGTGTACGTTTATCTTAACCACTTTTATGCCCCTTATAGTGGTATCTGATATCGACTTAAACTTTACGTTATTTAAATTATCATCAAAAAAGTTAAAATTTATTTGCCCTTCCTGGTTTAAGGTTGTAAAATCAAATGCCCCCAGCGATGTTTTTTTAAGATCCTCTTTTAAATGAACGGCCGATGTTTTTTTATAGCCGTCGGCAAGTACAAAAAGGTTTACGTTTTCATCATATGCCAATATTAAAGTTTTGCCCGAAACACTGGTTAAAACCTTTTGCCCGTAAATTACAAACGCCACCATATGCAGGGAATCGTCAAGGCTTAGCTTTTTTGTAGTATCTGTTGGCGACGATGCCGGGTTTCCTGTAGTTGGATTCCCTGTGATTGGGTTGCTGTTGGCCGGTGTAACATCAGCTTGCTTGGTGCAACCCCAAAGCATCACAGAAATTAAGATCATCGAAAATAAGGTTCTCATAATAAAAACTCAATAGGTAATAAGTCAGGTATAACCATACAATAGTTGTGCTACTTTTATCACATTTTGTCAAAACCAGTTAATTGCCTGATAAAACAGTTAATTATAGCGCAACATTATTTTATTGGTCAACTTATACGGGAGAAAAATTAATAAGTTTGGGGAAAAATCTGCTCACTTATACGGAAAGCAGGTAACCATTTTAATTAAATGATAAAGTTTATAGCTGTTGATGAATTGCTTGATATCCGTAATGAGGTTTTACGCGAAGGGAAATTAACCCCTGATGAATGTATTTTCCCATCTGATAGCTTACCGGGCGCCTTTCATTTGGGTTATTATGCGGGTGATGAGCTCGCCTGCATTGCATCTTTCCATCCCCAGGGTTATGGCGAATTTACCGGCGCGGGTTACCAGCTGCGCGGCATGGCAACAGTTGAGACATACCGGGGAAAGGGTTATGGCAACCAACTGCTCAACTTTGCCATAGTTTACCTGCGGGGACAAAAGGCAAATTACCTTTGGTGCAATGCCCGTAAAAAGGCCCTGCAGTTTTATCTGAATATGGGTTTCGAGGTTATATCTGCCGAGTTTGAAGTGCCCGATATAGGGGCCCATTATGTACTTTACGTTAAAATCCGGTGATTTTTGCATTAATTGAAATACCTTTTTAACTTTTACGTTCGGATTTTAGAATTAAATGCTGAATTTGGCGGCCTAATAAATTACTTACATCAAACTATATGAAGCTGAATAGTGTTCTGCCTTATGGCGGGCATATTCATCGTCATTAAAACTAACTGCTAAATGAAAACTATCGACCAAATTAGCTTTGCCGGAAAACGCGCCCTTATCAGGGTTGATTTTAACGTTCCACTTGATAAGGATTATAACATTACCGATGACAACCGTATGACGGCTGCACTGCCTACCATTAAAAAGATCCTTAAAGATGGCGGAGCGGTGATCCTGATGTCGCACCTGGGCAGGCCAAAAGGCGGTCCGGAAGAAAAATATTCGTTAAAGCACATTGTTTCTCATTTAGCTGATCTGCTTGGGCAGCAGGTTGAATTTGCTGATGATTGTATTGGCGCCGATGCCCTTGCTAAATCAAAAGCATTAGGAAAAGGCGAAGTGCTTTTGTTAGAGAACCTGCGTTTTTATAAGGAAGAAGAAAAAGGCGACAAGGATTTTGCCGAAAAGCTTTCAAAGCTAGGCGATGTTTATGTAAACGATGCCTTTGGCACCGCACATCGCGCACATGCATCAACATCTGTTATTGCACAGTTTTTCCCTAAGGCCAAATATTTCGGTTACCTGATGGCCGGCGAGCTGGCAAATGCTGAAAAGGTATTGAACGGCGCAGCAAAACCTTTCACCGCTATTATGGGCGGCGCCAAGGTATCAGACAAGATTGAACTGATAGAGAAGCTGCTGGACAAGGTTGATAACCTGATCATCGGCGGCGGTATGGCTTATACCTTTGCAAAGGCACAAGGCGGCAACATCGGCAAATCATTGGTTGAAGCCGATAAGCTTGACCTTGCGCTTAGCCTGATCCAAAAAGCAAAAGACAAACGCGTTAATTTATTGCTGCCTACAGATTCTGTTATTGCCGATAATTTCAGCAACGACGCCAAAACCGATAAGGCGCAAAACGATAATATAAAAGACGGCTGGATGGGTTTGGATATAGGCCCGGATTCAATTGCAGCATTCTCAAAAGTAGTTGAAGCATCAAAAACCATATTGTGGAACGGCCCAATGGGTGTTTTTGAAATGGCAAAATTTGAAGCCGGCACCAAGGCAATTGCCGAAGCTGTGGTTACCGCAACCGAAAATGGTGCATTCTCATTAATAGGCGGCGGGGATTCTGCAGCAGCAGTAGCCAAGTTTAACTTTACCGATGATGTAAGCTATGTATCAACCGGCGGCGGCGCTTTGCTTGAGTATATGGAAGGTAAGGAATTACCGGGCGTGAAAGCGATAAATGAATAAGCTGGGACAGAGTCAAGATATAAAAATCAGGAATCAAGCAAGATAAATAGGGACTGATTTTATAAATATGTTAAAGAGGTGAGCTGGGCTTGCCTCTTTTTTTTGAACTATGATTAGCTTGATTTTAGGATTAAAGGATACATGCCGGCGAAATCCCATCAATCATTTAATCCTATAAATCCCGGTTCAGAAAATTACCTCATTGAAGCCTTTTTGTCCAACCTGTCCCAATCCCCACAAACAGGGACAAGCAAGACAAACCAATACAAAACTTCTTCCACATCCGCACATTAGAAATCCGCACATCCACATATCAATTCCCATCATCCGCACATCAAAAATCCGCACATCCGCACATTAAAATCTCTTTTTCACGCCGAAAATCGCCCCTTTACTATGCATGCATAAAAAACGTACCGAATACCGTTTTGAACTTTGGTCTATTTTGTTAAATATATTGTATCTTTATATCATAAAAAACCAATCTTTTATATTGATAATATCGTATTAAACAAAATTAAATACTAATTACAAATTTTTCTTTTATCGCTTGGTATTCCTTTTAGCTATCTCTACCTTACAAATAGCAATTTGCAATACCAGTGCAAACCTTAATTGTAACAAAAATTTTAGTACAAAAAGCCGGCAGCGGCATTAACGTATGAGTGCACAAACTGAAACCATTGAACTAAATAAGTATAGCAAAAACTTAACCCAGGACCCTACCCAACCGGCAGCGCAGGCCATGCTTTACGGCATTGGCTTAACTGACGAGGATATGAAAAAAGCACAGGTGGGCGTGGCAAGTATGGGCTATGATGGCAATACCTGTAACATGCACCTGAACGATTTGGCTAAACTGGTTAAACAGGGGATTTGGAGCGAGGATTTGGTTGGTTTGATATTCCATACCATTGGCGTGAGCGATGGCATGAGCATGGGCACCGAAGGGATGCGTTATTCACTGGTTAGCCGTGATGTAATTGCAGATTCAATTGAGGCTGTTTGCGGTGCGCAATATTATGATGGGCTGATCACCTTGCCAGGCTGCGATAAAAACATGCCGGGCTCGGTTATGGCGATGGGCAGGCTTAACCGCCCGTCTATTATGGTTTACGGTGGCACCATTAAACCGGGCCATTATAAAGGAGAAGATTTAAACATTGTATCGGCATTTGAGGCATTGGGCCAAAAGATAGCCGGTAATATAACGCCCGAAGATTTTATGGGCGTGGTAAAAAACGCTTGTCCGAGTGCGGGAGCCTGCGGCGGCATCTATACTGCCAATACCATGGCTTCGGCTATTGAGGCTTTGGGCATGAGCTTGCCTTACTCGTCATCAAACCCGGCTTTGAGCCAGGAAAAAAAGGATGAGTGTTTAGCAGCCGGCAAAGCAATAAAGATCTTACTGGAAAAAGATATAAAACCATCAGACATCATGACCCGTGCAGCGTTTGAAAATGCTATAGTTACGATAATGGTTCTGGGTGGATCAACCAATGCGGTACTGCACCTGATAGCGATGGCTAAAAGTGTGGATGTAAAAATAACGCAGGATGATTTCCAGTCGGTAAGTAACCGTATCCCTGTTTTAGCTGATATGAAGCCGAGCGGTAAATACATGATGGAGGACCTGCACAAAGTAGGCGGCGTTCCGGCTGTAATGAAATACCTGCTAAAATTGGGGTGGATAGATGGCAGCTGTTTAACTGTTACCGGTAAAACCATTGCCGAGAATTTAGAAGAAGTACCAGAAATTAACTTTGATACGCAGAAGATAATAATGCCTGTCAACAACCCGATAAAAGCAACTGGCCACTTACAGATCCTTTACGGAAACCTTGCCGAAGGCGGCAGCGTTGCCAAGATCAGCGGTAAGGAAGGTGAACGCTTTGAAGGCCCAGCCCGGGTTTTTGATGGTGAGTTTGAGCTCATCCACGGGATTACCAGCGGCCATGTGCGTGCCGGTGATGTGGTGGTGATCCGCAACATAGGCCCTAAAGGCGCACCCGGTATGCCCGAAATGCTGAAACCTACAGGCGCCATATTTGGTGCAGGCCTGGGCGCTTCGGTAGCTTTAATTACCGATGGACGTTTCAGTGGCGGCACACATGGTTTTGTGGTTGGTCACATTACTCCTGAAGCTTACGACGGCGGTTTAATTGCCTTTGTACAGGATAACGATACCATTGAGATTGATGCCAACACCAATACCATGACGCTGAAGGTATCCGAAGCAGAGATTGCGGCACGCCGAGTCAACTGGGTACAGCCAGCGCTTAAAGCTAAAAAAGGACTGCTGTACAAATACGCAAAAACAGTTAGCACAGCCGCAGAAGGTTGTGTTACTGATGAGATGTAGCCCCCGGCCCCTAAAGGGGAGGGATTAGGAATTAACAGAATGCAAGCGGTGAAATCATCACAAAATCGGTGAAATCACTATAATAAATAAAAGATATGGAAGTTGCACAGGAAACATTAACCGCACCGGCTGCAAAAGAAGCAGTTGAATTATCAGGATCGCAGGCCTTGTTGGATGCTTTGATCATTGAGGGTGTGGATACTATTTTTGGCTATCCGGGTGGCGCAATTATGCCCATTTACGATGCTTTGTTTGATTATAAAGAGAAATTAAATCACATATTAGTCCGCCATGAGCAGGGCGGCATTCATGCTGGTCAGGGTTATGCACGTACATCAGGCAAAGTGGGTGTGGTATTTGCCACCAGCGGTCCCGGGGCTACCAATTTGGTAACCGGTTTGGCTGATGCACAGATAGACAGTACACCTTTGGTTTGTATTACCGGACAGGTATTTGCACATTTATTGGGTACCGATGCCTTCCAGGAAACAGATGTGATAAACATTACTACCCCTGTTACCAAATGGAATTACCA